>JBBIVU010000009.1:0-27621 GCA_037439585.1 Roseateles sp.
GCTCATCAGGATGAACAGCAGCCCGCCCATCACCAGCGGGAACCAGCCGCCGTCCACGATCTTGATGGCGCAACCGGCCACCAGCAGCGTATCCAGCGCAAGGAAGAACAGCGTCGCGCCCCAGGCCAGCGGCGCGGGCAGGCGCCAGCCGTTGCGGATGACGAAGAAGGTCAGCACCGTGGTGATCATCATCGTCAGCGTCACCGCAATGCCGTAGGCGCCGGCCAGTGCCGAGGAGCTGCGGAACAGCAGCACCGCGCCGATCACGCCCAGCAGCAAGGCCCAGTTCACCCCGGCGATGTAGATCTGGCCCGCCTCGCTGGCGGAGGTGTTGCGCACCTGCATGCGCGGCAGGAAACCCAGCTGGATGGCCTGCTTGGTCATCGAGTACGCCCCGGAGATGACGGCCTGCGATGCGATGACGGCCGCCATCGCCGCCAGCACCACCGCCGGCAGCACCAGGGCCTGCGGGAAGAGGCGGTAGAAGGGGTTGTCGATGGCAGCGGGCTCGCGCATCAGCAGCGCGCCCTGGCCGAGGTAGTTCAGCGCCAGCGCGGGGAAGACGATGCCCGTCCAGGCCAGGCGGATGGGCTTGGCGCCGAAGTGGCCCATGTCGGCATACAGCGCCTCGGCACCGGTCAGCGCCAGCACGATGGCACCGACCACGGCGAACACATGCCAGCCCTGGCTGCCCAAGAAGGCCAGCGCCTGGAGCGGGTTCAGCGCTGCCAGGATGGCGGGTTCCAGCAGGATCTGGTGCACCCCGGTGACCGCCAGCACGCCAAACCACAGCAGGATGACCGGCCCGAAGATGCGCCCCACCACATGCGTGCCGTGCTTCTGCACGACGAACAGCCCCACCAGCACCACCAGCGAAAGCGGCAACACGTAGGCCTCCAGCTGCGGGCTGACCACCTCCAGCCCCTCGATGGCGCCCATCACCGACACGGCCGGCGTGATGACGCTGTCGCCGTAGAACAGCGTGGCGCCGAACACGCCCATCAGCAACAGGAAGCGGCGCAGCCCGGCGCGCCCACGCACCGCCTGCGTGGCCAGCGCCGTGAGCGCCAGGCCGCCGCCCTCGCCGCGGTTGTCGGCCCGCAGGATGAGCACCACGTATTTCAGCGTGACCACCAGCATCAGCGCCCAGACGATGGCGGAGACCGTGCCGATCAGCGCTTCAGGGGTGAGCGCCACGCCGGTGGCCGGTGTGAACACCTCCTTCACCGTGTAGAGCGGGCTGGTGCCGATGTCGCCGTACACCACGCCGATGGCGCCCATCGTCAGCGCGGCGAGGCCGGCGCGGTGGTGAGGCTCAGGCGGGGTGCCGGCGGGCGGGACGGGAGGTGTCGGAGTGGTCATAGCAGGCATTCTGGTGCAACGCGACAGCTTGCCAGCGCCACCGTGCGCGAGCTTGCCGCGGCCTTGCCTGGCCGAGGGTTTTTTCTGGGTTGGAGCTGTCGATCGTGCCGGGTTCTGATCGTCATGTTGGCAGAGGATCGTCCTCGGCCCACCAGGAACCCCGATGAGCACCCCCCACACCGTCACCTTCCACCGCGTGCTGCGCTGCCCGCCCGAGCGCCTGTGGCGCGCCTTCACCGTGCCCGAGGCCTGGGCCAAGTGGCTGCCGCCGCACGGCTTCTACGCCACCGTGCACGCCATGGACGTGCAGGTGGGTGGCACCTGGCGCATGTCCTTCACCAACCTCACCACCGGCGGCTCCCACAGCTTCGGCGGCGCGTATGTGGAGGTAGAGCCCGAGCGCAGGCTGCGCTACACGGCCACCTTCGATGACCCCCACCTGCCCGGCGAGATGACCACCACCCTCGAGCTGCGCCCGGTGTTCTGCGGCACGGAGCTGCGCGTGACGCAGGACAACATCCCCGCTGTCATCCCGGCCGAGGCCTGCATGATGGGCTGGCAGGAGTCGCTTGTGATGCTGGCCCAGCTCGCGGAGCCGGAAATCCGCCAGTGACTCAGGCGAGGCGGCCGGCGGGCAGGGCGGTGGGCTGGGCATCCAGCTGCAGCCAGCGCCAGCGGCCCCACAGCACCGAGACCACCAGCACGGAGCCGGCGGCGGCGACCAGCGGCAGTCCGAGCACCTGACAGGCGGTTTGTGCGATCACGGCGCTCATGAAGCACAGGAACATCGGCACGGCAGCGGTGAGCGCGCTGGGCGCCTGCATGCGTGCGGGTGACCGGGTGGCGGCCCAGACGGCCCATGGCAGGGCGGCCACCGCCATCCAGACGGGCAGCATGTTGTCGGACACCCACGCCAGCGGCAGCATGGTGGCGCCGAAAATCAGGCACACCACCAGCGCATGGCGCAGGCCCATCCAGGCCACGGCACGGTTCAATGCCGTGCCCTGCGGCACGCCGGGCAGCAGGCGCAGCAGGGCCTGTTCGCGGCGGCTCTGCCACAGCGCTTGACTGCGGGCGAGAGCCGGCTGCAGCAAGGCACTGCCCAGGCCGATGGCAATGCCGAAGCTGCCGTGCCGCATCAGTTCGGCGCCCGGGACCGACGTGAACACCAGCACCAGGCTCGTCAGTGCGGCCAGGAAGGCCGTGAGCGAGACCAGCGCCAGCAGCTGGTAGGTCCAGTGCTGGTTGCCATGCAGCACCAGCTCGGCGCGGGCCATCACGCTGCGCACGCGGCGGTTGTCGGCGTGCACCAGCACGTGCCGGCGCCAGGCCCACAACAGGGCGTCGAACGGGCGGCTGAGGGTATCCAGCCCGCCCAGGGCCTCGGCCGGGCTCACGGCCTTGCCCTGCATCTGCAGGCGCTGCGCCTGGCGCATGGCGCGCTGGCGTTCGTACACGCGGCGGTGGCGCGCGTCGCCGTTGCCGAAAATGGCGCTCACCAGGCCGGCCAGGGCCAGCAGGGCCAGCGCGAGCACGCCGGGGGTGTTTGTCTGCCACAGCGAGAGTGCCGCCTGGGCCAGCGGCTCCAGCTGCGCGCGGAGCGCGCCGAGCAGCGGGCCGCCGAAGGTCATGGCGATCCACAGCCACCAGGCCCGCAAGGACCACAGCGTGAACACCGTCACCACGGCGTTGACCAGCAGCATGGGCTGCCAGCCCAGGCCCGGCGGCAGCATGACCCAGCACGCCGCCGTGGCGAGCGCGGTGAACCCCGCCCAGCCCAGCAGGGCCGCCACACGCAGCGTCTGGAGCTGGCCGGGCACGCAGCGGGCGGCGTTCGGGTGGTTTTGCTCTTGCAGGCTGAAGCCCACCATCATCCACGCACCGTGGAAGACGATGAGCATCACGCCCCCGGGCACGGCCCAGCGCACCGGGCCTTCCAACAAGGTGAGGCTGGCCACCGTCGACAACAACACCAGCGCGGCGATGGCACGCCGCCCCCAGGGTGCGGAGCGGTCGCGCTGCCGCCAGGGGGCGAGCAGGGTTTGAGCAAGCTGGGCGGCGGTCATCAGGTCAGCTCCGTGAACAGGTCGTCCAGGTTCAGCCGGTCGGCCGCCACGCCGGCCGGCAGGGCAAGCTGAGCCGGCAGCCGCGCCAACACCCGCTCGCGGCCGGCTTCCAGCGGTGTGCGCTTGAGCGGCTGGGCGCCCAGGCGGGCCATCAGCGCCGCCATCTCGGTGACGCTGCCGGTGAAGGCGCGCACCTGGTCCAGCAGCTCGTCCAGCGGCGCCTGCAGCGCGATGCGGCCCTGGGTGAGGAAGGCCACGTTGAAGGCCACCCGTTCCAGGTCGGACAGGATGTGGGTCGAGAACACCACCGTGGCGCCCCGGTCCAGCACCTCGCCCACCAGCTCGCGCAGGAAATCGCGCCGGCCGGCCGGGTCCAGACTGGCCACGGGTTCGTCCAGCACCAGCAGGTCGGGCTCGTGGGCCAGCGCCCGGATGATGGAGAGGCGCTGCTTCTGCCCGCCCGAGAGCTTGCGGATGGCCTGTTCGCGCGGGATCTCCCAGCGCGACATCAGCCCCTCCACCTTGGCCGCGTTCCAGCGCGGGTAGAAGCTCTTGAAGTAGGCCAGCAGCTGTGTGGGGGTGAAGCCCTCGAACAGGTCGCTCTGCTGCGGCACGTAGCCGATGCGGGCGCGGGTGGCGTCGTCCAGGTGCTGGGCGTTTTGCCCGAACAGGCTCACGGTGCCCGCGTCGGGCTCGCGCAGGCCCAGCAGGGCCTCCAGCAGCGTGGTCTTGCCCGCGCCGTTGCGGCCCAGCAGGCCCACCACCTGGCCGGGCAGCAGCTGCCAGTCCAGCCCGTTCAACACGGTCGGGCCCTTGGGGTAGCGCAGCGTCAGCTGGCTCAGCGCGGCGCTGGGGGTGTCGGCGTGGGGGAAGTGGGCGGAAGGAGCAGTCATGCTTTCGTCTCGTCGAGGAGTTGGGTGAGCAGGCCGATGACCTCGGCTGTGGGCAGTTCAAGCTGGCGGGCTTCGTCGGCCGCCTTCCGCAGCGTGGGCCGCAGCAGCTCGATGCGCGAGGCGGGCGACTGGGCGCGCTGGTGCTGCGCCGCCACCACCATGGACAGGCCGCGCCGGCGCTCCAGCACGCCCTCCATCTCCAGCATCGAGTAGGCCTTGGAGATGGTCATGGGGTGCACCGCCAGCGCCTGGGCCAGCTCGCGCACGGAAGGGATCTCGTCGCCCGCCTTCAGCTGCCCGGCCGCCACGCGCCGCCGCACCTGCTCGATGAGCTGCCGGTAAATGGGCTCGGGTGAGCCGGTGTTGATCTGGACGAAGTGGATGGGGTCCATGCGAGCTGCCAATGTGTACTGGTACGATAGTACACGTGGACAGTTGTGGTCAAGCGGCCACCGCACAATGCGCAGGCCATGCGCTTGCGCGCCGCTGGCTGACGGCCCCTGCCCTGCTCCCGTCCAGCAGAGGACTTGGACGCCGCCCGGCCTGTGCAGTTCGAGGTGCAGGATTTCGCACAACCCGGCCCCACCGATCTGCGGTTGACCGCCGATCGGATGAGGCCCCGAGGAGGAGGACATCGTGTCTCCCGATTTTGCAGACCGCTTGCTTGCCTACTGGTCCGTCCATGAGGTCCAGACCAACCTCATCGTCTTTGCGAACCTGCTGGGGGCCCTGTTCCTGGGATCCCTGGTGGGCTACGAACGCGCCTTCCATGGCCGGGCGGCGGGGATGCGCACCTATGGCCTGGTGTGCATGGCGGCAGCGGGCCTGACCGTGATCTCCGGGCAGCCGGAATCTTGGTTCGGTGGGGCGCACACCGTGTCTGCGGTGGCTGACCCGACACGGGTCATTCAAGGCATCGTGACGGGCGTGGGTTTCCTCGGTGCGGGGGTGATCGTCAAAGAAGGGTTGAACATCAGCGGGCTCACGACGGCGGCATCCATCTGGACCTCGTCCTGCATTGGCATCCTGGTCGGTGTCGGCTTCTACGCCGCTGCCATGCTGCTCACCGGCCTGTCTGCGGCAACGATGCTGTGGGGCAGTCGGGTCGAGGCTTGGCTGCCGGCCCACCCCGCCCTCCGTGTCGGCCTCAAGCTGACCTGCCGGCTGTCGGAAGTGCAGCCGAAGGTCGAAGAGGCACTGGCTCCGCTCGACTGGAAAATTGCACCGGGTTCGTTCGCCCTCTCGACCTCTGCCCATGGCGACCAAGGGAGTTTCATCATCGTGGCGGTCGATCGGCGTCGCGCCGCCTCGCTGACTGCGGTCGCGGACACCCTGCGGGCTTTGGGTGGCGTTGGCGAAGTGAGTCTGGAGCATGCGCGCAACTGAGTTCCAGCGGCGCGGCCACGCTGGGCACCGTGCAGATGCCAGCCAGGTGGCACGGCGCACGTAAAGCCGCTTCAGCGGGCCACCCGGCCTGCCGAAAATCACGGGGTCAAATCCCGAAAGTCCGCCATGGTCCCTGCCATCACCTCAGCCCCCGGCGCTCCGGTTTCTGCCGTGCGCGCTGCGGTGGACAGCCCCATCCGCGCACCGGCCGCTGTCGAGGCCGTGGCGGCAGGCGATGCGGCCGTGGTCACCATCTCCGCCGCTGGCGCTCAACGGGCGCGTGTCCCGGAGCGTGACGGTGACACGGACAGCCGCACAGGCGGTGCCGACCGCGACACCCCGCCCCAGGCCCCGGCCGCGTTCAGCAGTGCCGCCTGGGCCACCAAGGCCTTGGAGCCGGCCGACACCAACCTGGACCATGCGGTGAGCCCCAAGGAGCAGCAGGCCTACGAGGCCAAGCTGGCCGCGCAGAAGGCGGAAAAAGCCCAGCAGGCGCAACAGCAGCAGGCCTCGGCCACCAGCGCGGTGGCGGCCTCCCAGTCCTACCAGGCCGTCAGCAGCGCCCGCTGAACAAGGCGCTCAGGCGGCTTTGGCCGCCAGCGCGGCGATGGATGCTGCCAATTGCGGCCACAGCGGCTCGGGCAGGTCGTGCCCCCAGCCGGGGATCGTTTCAAGGTGGGCGCCGGGAATGCGCCGGGCGAGGTCGTGGGCGGCGGCCACGGGGATCAGCGCGTCTGCCTCGCCGTGGATCACCAGCGTGGGCACACTGATGCGCGGCAGCCGCTCGGCGCGGTGCGAATCTGCCGCGATGGCCACCAGTTGGCGGGCCACCGCCTGGGGCCGGAAGGCGCGCCTCACGCCACGCGCGATGCGCTCGCGCAGCGCCCGGGGCTCGGGCGGGAAGCCCGGGCTGCCGATCACGCCGTACAGGCTCACGTAATGGTCCAGCACGTTCTCGAACTTCTGCTCGGGCGTGCTGCCGGGGTGCGGCCGCGACAGCATCGCGCGGCGCACCTTCAGGCTTTCCTTGGGCAGGCTGCGGTGCCCGCTGGTGGTCATCATCAGCGTCAGGCTCTTCACCCGCTGGCCGTGGGCAAAGCCCAGGTGCTGGGCGATCATGCCGCCCATGGACGCGCCGCACACGTGCGCCTGGGCAATGCCCAGCGCGTCCAGCACCCCCACGGCGTCGCGCGCCAGGTCGGCAATCTGGTACGGCGCCTTGATCGGCAGCCGCAAGGTGTGCAGCAGCGCCGCCAGCGGGATGTTGGGCACGCCCAACTGGTCGAACGGCTGGCTCAGGCCCACATCGCGGTTGTCGAACCGGATGACGCGAAAGCCCCGGGCCACCAGCTGCTCGACGAGGCCGTCCGGCCACGCGATGAGCTGCATGCCCAGGCCCATGATCATCAGCAGGGGCTCGCCGTCGTCGGGCCCCTGGATGTCGACTTCGATGCGGACGCCGTTGGCGCTGACTTGCAAGAGATCAGCCCAGTTCGGCTTGCTTCTCGATCACGCGCGACACCAGGCCGTACTCGATGGCCTCGGCCGTGCTCATCCAGAAGTCGCGCTCGATGTCGTTGGCCACGCGCTCCAGCGGCTGGCCCGTGGCGTTGGCGATGGTGGCGGCGATGCGCTCGCGGGTGCGGATGATCTCGCGGGCCTGGATGGCGATGTCGCTGGCCTGGCCGCCTGCGCCGCCAGCCGGCTGGTGGATCATGAAGCGCGTGTTCGGCAGCGCCAGACGGCGCTCTTTCGGCGCGGCCAGGTAGATGTGCGTGCCGGCGCTGGCCACCCAGCCCGTGCCCACCGTGGTGACCGGGGCGCGCACGAAGCGGATCATGTCGTGGATGGCGTCGCCGCTCTCCACGTGGCCGCCAGGGCTGGAGATCAGCAGCGTGATCGGGGCGTCGCTGTCCTGGCTCAGCGCCAGCAGGCGGCGGCAGGTGGCGTGGGCCATCTTGTCGTCGATCTCGCCAAAGATCATCACGTAGCGGCCCTTGAAGAGCAGCTGCTCTTCCATCTTCTCGGGGGCTTCCTTCTTGGCGGCCTTGTCTTCGGTGGCGAGGGTGTGGTGGTGCATGGGGTTTCCTTGTTCAGACCGCAACCATACAAGGTCAGCGGGCCTGGTCCGGCAGGTGGGGGCGAAGTGGCCCGAACCAAGCCGGGCTGACGGCGGCCGTCAGGCGCTGCTGCTGGGCGTCTTGTAGAACCACCGGCGCGCGCCCTTGGGCTCGAAGTGCTTCCACTCGCCTTCGGGCTGGGCCAGCCGGTCGGCCAGCGCGTACAGCGCCATGGGGTTGAAACCCAGGCCGATGTGGCTGGCGTGCACCTCGATGTTTTCGGCCAGCGGCGAGGGCTCGTTGACGCTGCAGCGCCAGGCCACCACGCCGTCGGTCTTGGAATAAATGGACGTGGTGGGCACGGGGGGCGGCTGGCGGATGGCCTCCATCAGCTCGGCGTCGTTGGAGGCGTGGCCGCTGACCATCTCGAAGAAGCGCCAGGCGTTGGTGGCGCGCGGGTGGCCGGTGAAGGGCGTGCCGAGGGTGATGACGCAGCGGGTGAGCTCCGGGCATTCCTTGGCCAGCTCGCGGGCGTAGATGCCGCCCAGGCTCCAGCCCAGCAGGCTCACCTTGCGGTGGTGGCGGCGGTGCAGGGCTTGCAGGTCGTGCTTGATCTGCTCCAGCACGCCGGTGCGGGGGCCGAAGTTGAAGCCCTGGCCCCAGGGTTGGGTGGCGTAGCCGAGCGAGTCGAGCAGGGCGCGCAGCGGGGCGGTGGTCAGGTCGTTGGCGCCCAGGCCGGGGAAGACGAGCACCGGGTGGCCGTCGCCCTGCGGGATCTTCTTGAGCCAGGGCGTGACGGCCAGCAGCGCGGCGTATTCCCAGGGCGCGCGGCCCTCCAGCATCAGCAGCCAGGCGTTGGGGGCGCGCAGGTCCGACCAGTCGGGAGGGGTCAACGCGGGTGCGGTGTGCCAGCGTGAGAAGCGGGGCGAAGGGCGCGACGTGCGGGAGGCGGGCATGCGGAGCGGGGGAGACTGCAGGAGGGGCCGGGCCCGGCCATTGTTAGCCAGCCGATACCTTGCTCCGGGCCGTGCTTGCCCGGGGCCGGCGTGTCACCTGGGCGACGGCCTTGCCGGCTGCCGGCTTCTTGGCGGGGGCCTTGGCAGAGGTCTTGGCAGGGGCTTTCACAGTCGCCTTGACGGGTGGTCTCGCGGCGGCAGTCCTCTTGGCGGCGACCTTCTTCATCGCGGGGGCTGCTGCAGCCTCCGCAGCCGGCAGCGCCTGGAATTCCATGAAGGCGGCTTCCACGTAGGCGGCCAGCTCGGCCGTTTCGGGCAAGGCCTCGCCGCAGGCCATCAGGCCGATGTCCAGCGACTGGTTGTAGGTCTGCACCGTCACGTTCAGCGCCAGTCCGTGCACGGCGATGGAGGTGGGGTAGTTGGTGAGCATCTGCGCGCCGGCGAGGTACAGCGGCAGTTGCGGCCCGGGGACGTTGGAGATGACGACGTTGGCAATCACCGGCAGCTTCTCCGCCACCTTGGCGCGCCCGTAGAGCAGGGCGCCGGCGTGCATCAGCCAGGGGATGCCCAGGCTGGGGAAGTCGGTGGGCATGAGGCTCTTGAGCTCGCTCATCTGCGCCTTCATGGCCTGGCTGGACGCCATCACGTGGGCCAGGCGCTCGCCCGGTTTGGCGAGGTGCGTGCCCAGGCTCATGAGGGTCATGGTGGCCTGGTTGTTGGACGTGGTGTCGCCCGCTGCGCGGGTGGACACGGGCACGGCGGCGATCAGGCTCTTGCGCGGCAGCGGCCCGTGCTTGGCGAAGTAGCGCCGCAGCGCGCCGCCGATGACGAAGAGCACCGCGTCGTTCAGGCTGGCGCCGTGGCGCTTGCGGGTGCGGTTGAGCTCAGCCAGCGGCAGCGTGACGCCGGCGAACGAGCGTGTGGCCGAGAGGCTCACGTTGAAACGGGTGCGCGGTGCAGGCCCCAGGCTGGAGACGGCCGTCTTGCCGCGCACCACGGCGGTGGTCTGCGCGGCCACGTCGGACAGCAGCGTGCGCAGCTTGTGGACGGACGCACCGGCAGCGGCGCCACCCACGTAGCCCACGGCCATGCCGCCCAGGATGCCGGCCGCGTTGGGCAGCGAGCGGGCGAGCTTGACGGTCTGCTTCCACTGCTGGGCCACGGCGGCGCGCAGCAGGCCCACCGTGCCCAGCTGGCCGCGCTTCTTGCCGCGCGCGGCGATGGCGTCGATGGCGCGCGGTTCGGGGCTGAGGTCCAGAATTACCTGCGCCAGCGCCACGGCGGCCTGGCCGTCCACGGCGGCGTGATGCAGCTGCGTGTAGAGCGCCACACGGGGCTCTCCCTCGGGGCCGGGCTCAACCCCGGTGAACACGTGGAACTTCCACAGCGGGCGGCTGCGGTCCAGCAGCACGGGGTGCAGGGCGGCCACCTGCGCTTCCAGCTCGGCCATGCCGCTGCCTTGTCCGTTCACGTTCGGCAGGGCGATCTCGACGATGTGTTCTTCCAGGTCGGGGTCCGCGTCCACCCAGCCGGGGTTGGACAGGCCCAGCGGCATGGCCAGCAGCTTGCGGCGCAGGGCGGGCAGCAGCGGCAGCCGGGCGCGCATGTGCTCGCGCAGGTCTTCGACAAAGTCGCCGTCGTGGCCTTCGGGCAGTTGCAGCAGGTGCAGCGCACCCACGTGCATGGGCATCTGCGGGGTTTCCAGATACAGGAAGCTGGCGTCCAGGCCGGCGAGCTGTTTCATGCGCTGTCTCCGAAGTTCTCGGGCCAGCATACCGACGATTCCGCCCGAGGCCCGTCAGGGCCGACCCCTCCAGCGACTGCCGTGGAACCGGCAGTGGGTCACTCTTCCGGAACGAAGATCCACAGCAGGATGTAGAGGAACACGCCGCTGCCGAAGGCCAGGAAGAGCACGGTGAAGATGAGCCGGCAGACCCAGGAGTCCAGCCCCGTGGCGCGGGCGATGCCGCCGCACACGCCGCCCAGCCAGCGGTCCATGCGCGAGCGGCGCAGGCCGTTGAGGGTGTTCATGTTGGGGCTGGCCGCGCTGGCGCCCGCTGTCGCCGCACCGCCCAGCAGGCGGGCCTTGGCCTTGGCGAATTCCTCGTCGTTCAGCACACCGCGGGCATGCAGGTCGGCCAGCTTGCCGAGTTCTTCGGCGTCATTCATCTCGAGCTCCTGTCGTTGTTGATGGGCTGAAGCCTACCGGCGCCGCTCGGGCTGCCCAGCAGCTTGCGACAGGCGGTGGATTCAGCGGGATGCACCCGGGCGATTCAATGGACAGGCTGCTTGGCGGGGTCGATGTCCACGAACTGCCAGAAGTCCTGCCAGAACAGCGGCCGGCGGTAGCCGCTCATCCAGGGCTGCTCGATGTCGGTCACGATGCGGTGCACGTGCACCTTCCAGGGCAGGTAGGCGGCGGCAATGCGCTAGACCTCCTTGAACAGGGCCTCGCGCTCAGGCCCGTCGGGGATGGCCTGCATCTTGTCGTAGAGCGCGTCCAGCGGCGCGAACTTGAACCGGGGCAGGTTTTGCGTGCCGCTGGCCGGGCCGTAGTAGCGCTGCACGATGCCCAGGCCGTCGGGCTGGGAGGCGGTCGAGGCCACGGACCACATCTGGTAGTTGCCCGCCTGAGCCGCCTTCAGGTTCTCGGGCCACTGCTGGATCCTGAGTTGCAGCTTGATGCCGATGGCACGCAGGGACTTGTCCCAGAGTTCGTCCAGGCTGCGGCTCAGCGAGTCGGACTGGCTGTTGCGCGTGATGACCAGGGGGCTGCCGTCGGGCAGGTCGCGCCAGCCGTCGCCGTCCTTGTCGACATAGCCGTACAGGTCCAGCAGGGCCTTGGCGCGCGCCGGGTCGTAGTCGCCCATTTCGCTCTTGTAGGCCGGGTCGTAGCCGGTGGTGTTGGGCTTGAGCGGGCTCTGCGCCGGCACGCCCTGGCCGCGGCGGGCCAGCACGATCTCCCGGCGCATGTCGTAGGCCAGCGAAATGGCACGGCGCAAGGCCACCCGTTCCGGCGCCATGCCGCCGACGACCGGGTCGTCCATGTTGAAGCTGGTCAAGGTCACGTCCGGGACGAGTGTGAACGCGGCGTGCATGCCACGCCTGGCCAGGTTCGGGGCGAGCTTGCCGCCCGGTGCGGTCTGGGTGATGAACTCCTCGGGCACGCGTTCGATGAAGTCGTGCTCGTTGTTCAGGAAGGCCAGCCAGCGCGGCTGGCGCTCGACGATGACGTCCACCACGACGCGGTCCACGATCGGGAGGCGCCGCCCCTTGAACCGGGCGAGGATGGCCTGGCCTTCGGCGTCGTCCGCGGCCGGCTGAGCCTCGTAGTGGCGCTCGCGGTAGTGCGGATTGCGCTCCAGCACCATCTGCGAGCTGCGCCGCCATTCCTTGAGGATGAAGGGACCGGTGCCCACGGGGTGCTCGGCGATCTTGTCGCCGTAGAACTCCACGACTTCGCGCGCAACGGCGCCGTAGAGGTCGTTGCCGGCGAGGATGGACTCCACCAGCCGCGGCCGCGGGCCAGTGGTCTTGATCTGCAGCGTGTACCGGTCCAGGGCCTTCAGGCCTTGCACCTCGGTGTCGTAGGGGAAGGGCTTCTTGGCCTTGATGACGGCGCTGCGCAGTTCGGTCAGGCCCTGGATGCCGGCGTCCTCGTAGGAGATCCAGCCCTGGGCGTTGTTCGCCGGGTCGGCGTAGCGCTTGATGCTGTAGACGAAATCCTGGGCGGTCACTTCCCGCGGCTTGCCCTTGAAGGCTGGGTCGTCGGAGAAGTAGATGCCGGGGCGCACCTTGATGCGGAAGGTCTTGAAGTCCGCGCTGATCTCTGGCTCGCCGTCGGCGATCAGCGGCACGATGCGCGTGGGTCGGGCCAGCGGGTCGTAGGTGTAGAGCGACTCGAAGATGTGGGCGGTGACGGTGCGCGAGTAGATGTCGCTCAGGCGCGGCGGATCGAAGCCCGTCTCTGCAATCTGGAAGGCATACCGAAGCGTCTTCACCGGCTCGGTGGCCCGGGCCGGGGCCGTGAGTGACAGGCAGACGGCGACTGCCGAGAGGGCGGCGAGCAGCGGTTTCATCAGTGGGCCTTGGGTTGGGCAGCGGGGTCGACGTCGACGTACTTCCAGAAGTCGCGCACGAAGATGTTGCGGCTGTAGCCCTTCACCCAGGGCTGGGCCATGTCGGTCCAGATGCGGTGCACGTGGAACTTGTAGGGCGCGTAGGCCACCAGCAGGCGTTGCCCTTCGGTCATCAGGGCCTGGCGTTCGGGGCCGTCGGGCAGGGCCTTTTGCTTGTCGTAGATGGCGTCGAAGGCGGCCAGCTCGAAGCGCGGCTTGTTGGCCTGGCCCTTGGCCTTGCCCGAGCCCAGCGCGAGGAAGGTGTCGCCGTCGGGCGTGGTGCCCACCCAGCCCACGGCCCACATCTGCAGCTTGCCGGCGCCGGCTGCCCGCAGCTGCTCGGGGAACTTGCCGATCTTGAAGGTCATCTTGATGCCGATGGCCGCCATGTTCTTCTGCCACTGCTCGGCGAGCTGGCGGCGCTCGCCGTCGGCCAGCGTGGAGTACTCGATGCTGAGTGGCTTGCCGTCGGGCTGCTCGCGCCAGCCGTCGCCGTCCACGTCCTTGTAGCCGTACATGTCCAGCAGCGCGCGGGCCTTGGCGGGGCTGTACTCGGTCATCTCGCTCTTGAAGGCGGGGTCGTAGCCGAACACGGTGGTGGGGATGGGGCCCTGGCTCTTGAGCGCCTGGCCCCGGCGCACGAGGCGGATCTCCTTGTCCAGGTCCACCGCGAGGTTGATGGCGCGGCGCAGCGCGACCTTCTCGGGCGTGTAGCCGCCCACCACCGGGTCTTCCATGTTGAAGTAGCTCACCGAGATGTCGGCGCGCGGGTAGCGCGTCATGGTGATGCCCTGCTTGGCGAGGTTGGGGGCCAGGTGGTTGCCGGGCATGGCCACTGACGCAAAGTCGATGGGCACTTCCTCGATCACGTCGGCCTCGCCACGCAGGAAGGACAGCCAGCGCGGCTGGGCCTCTTCGATGATGTCCACCTCCACGCGGTCCGCCAGCGGCAGCTTGCGGCCCTGCAGCGCAGCCACCTCGGCCTTGAGCTTGTCGCTGGCATCGGGCGGCGCCGTCTCGGCGTAGCGCACCTCGCGGTAGTTGGGGTTCTTCTCCAGCACGATGCGCGAGCTGCGGCGCCACTCGGCCAGCCGGTAGGCGTTGGTGCCCACCGGGTGCTCCATGATCTTGTCGCCGTAGAACTCCACCACCTCGCGCGCCACAGCGCCCAGGAAGGCGGCGTCGCTGAACTGGTAGACGAAACGCGGGTCGGGCACGCCGAGCTTGATCTGGAAGGTGTAGCGGTCCAGCACCCTCAGGCCTTCCACCTCGCGGTCGTAGTCGAAGGGCTTCTTGGCCTTCATCAGCGCGCGGCGCAGCTCCGACAGGCCCAGGATCTGGGCGTTCTCCAGGATGTAGAGGTTGCCACTCTTGAGCTTGGGGTCGTAGTGGCGCTTGACGCTGTAGACGTAGTCCGCCGCGGTCAGCTCGCGCTTCTTGCCGCCGAAGGCCGGGTCGTCGGCGAAGTAGATGCCGGGCTTGACCCGCATCGTGATCGTCTTGAAGTCGGCGCTGATCTCGGGCATCTCGGCCAGCGTGGCCGGGCGCAGCTTGAAGGGGCGGGCGCCGAAGTCGTACTCCAGCGGTGCGTCGAAGATGCCGGCGGCGATGGCCTTGGAGTAGCTGTCGGTGATCTGGGCCGGGTCGAAGCCGGTTTCGGCCACCTTGAAGGCGTAGCGCAGCACCTTCTGGGGCTCGGCAGGTGCGGCCTGGGCGTGGGCACGGGGCAGGGCGCTGGCCAGCGACAAGGCGCAGGCCAGCGCGCAGATCAGGGCGGGCAGCTTCATTTCGGGCAGGACGGGCGGGAAAGTGGCGGAGTCTAGTGAAACCGGCATGCCGGCAGGCCTTGGCGCTCGCATAGACTCCGGCCGGTTTTGCGAGCCACCCCGCACCCTGGCGGGGTTTGCATTTTTGGAGCGCCCCCCTGGAGTTTGGAATGGCGGCCTATCTCGTCAGACGCCTGTGGCAGATGATCCCCACCCTGTTGGGCGTCGTGCTGCTGGTGTTCTTCCTGTTCAAGTACTTCGGCAGCGACCCGGCCGTCATCCTGGGCGGGCTGAACGCCAGCCCGGAGCAGATCGAGTCCATCCGCGAACAACTGGGCCTGAACAAGCCGGTCTGGGAGCAACTCGTCCTGTTCATCCAGCAGATCGTCACCTTCGACTGGGGCAAGAGCTGGGCCACGAACGAATCGGTGGCGCACCTCTTTGCCACCCGCTTGCCGGCCACGCTGACCGTGACGGTGCCCATCCTCATCCTGGAGGTGACGCTGGCCATCCCTTTCGCGCTGGCGGTGGCCACCGTGCGCGGCAGCCTGACCGACCGCACGGTGATGATCTGCACCACCGTGGCCGTGTCCATCTCGCTGCTGGTCTACGTCATCCTGGCGCAGTACGTGTTTGCCTTCCGGCTGGGCTGGTTCCCGGTGCAGGGCTGGACGAGCAGCCACTGGACCAACCTCACCACCTACGCCCCGCTGCCGGTGCTGGTGGCGGTGGCCGTCTCGATGGCGCCGCAGATCCGGCTGTACCGCAGCTTCTTCCTCGACGAGATCGGCCACGACTACGTGCGCACCGCCCGCGCCAAGGGCATGACCGAGGGCACGGTGCTGCTCAAGCACGTGCTGCGCAACGCCATGATCCCCATCCTCACCAACGTGTCGGTGCTGCTGCCGGGCGTGCTGGTGGGCAGCTTCCTGATCGAAGTGTTCTTCTCCATCCCGGGCCTGGGCCGTGAGCTGTTGCTGGCGGTGAACCGGGGCGACTACCCGGTCATCCAGGCCTTTGCCATCTACCTGGCCGCGCTGACGATGACGGTCAACCTCGTGGTGGACCTGCTCTACAAGCTGGTCGACCCACGCGTGGTTCTGAAATGAGCGGGATGTCCTCGAATTCCTCCGGCGGCGTGTGGGCCGCATCCTGGCGCCGGCTCAAGACGGACCGCGTCGGCATCGCATCGATGGGGGTGGTGGGCGCCTTCCTGTTGCTGGTGCTGCTGGCTGCCACCCACCTGCTTGCGTCCGGCTGGCAGCAGGAAGTGGGCGTGCCCAACGCGCCGCCCACGCTGCTGGGCCCACAGCCCCAGGAAGACACCGGCACCATCGCCGCGCCCAAGGGCCCGAACGTGGACCTGAGCGACATCGACCCGCTCGCCCCGCGCTACGCCGAATGGGCCGAGCGGGCCAAGGCCTTCAAGACCGACACCTTCACCAAGGCCGACACCCTGCCCCTGGGCGGCGACCGCCTGGGCCGCGACGTGCTGGCCAAGGTCATCAAGGGGGCGGAGGTGTCCATCGTCGTGGGCTTGGCGGCGGCGGTTGTCGCCACGCTGATCGGTACCGTGCTGGGTGCGCTGTCGGGCTTCTTCGGCGGCCGCGTGGGCGACCTGCTGGAGTGGGTCTACAACGTCTTCACCGCCATCCCCAGCATCCTGCTGATCTTTGCCTTCGCGGCCATCTTCCCGCGCGGCATCGGGGCCATCGTCGCCATCCTGGCGTTGACGGGCTGGACCGGCATCTACCGCCTCATCCGGGCCGAGTTCATGAAGCACCGGGTGCGCGAGTACGTGCGCTCGGCCGAGGCCATCGGCGCCAGCCAGTGGTCGCGCATGTTCAGGCACATCCTGCCCAACGTCTCGCACGTGGCGCTGGTGCAGCTGTCGCTGCACGTGGTGAGCTTCATCAAGAGCGAGGTCATCCTCAGCTACCTGGGCCTGGGCGTGGGTGTCGACCAGGTGAGCTGGGGCACCATGCTGGCCGAGGCGCAGAACGAGTTGATCCTGGGCTACTGGTGGCAGCTGGCCGCGGTCACGGCCTGCATGGCCACGTTCGTCACGGCGTTCGCGCTGTTCACCGACGCGCTGCGCGATGCGCTGGACCCCAAGCTGCGAGGTCTCGAATGAGCATGCTCCTCAGCATCCAAGACCTCAAGGTCGCCTTCCGCATGGGCAAGGCCGATGGCGTCATGCAGCGCCAGCTGGCCGTCAAGGGCGTGAGCTTCGACGTGCCCGGGAACAGCACCGTGGCGCTGGTGGGCGAGTCCGGCTCGGGCAAGAGCGTGACGGCCATGTCCGTGCTCAACCTGCTGCCCAGCAACGCCGAGCGGGAAGGCCGCATCCTGTTCCAGGGGCGTGACCTGCTGCAGACCGGCCTGCGCGAGCTGCAGGCCATCCGGGGGCGCGACATCGCCTGCGTCTTCCAGGACCCGATGACCTCGCTCAACCCGGTGTTCGACGTGGCCACGCAGATCTGCGAGCCGCTGATCAAGCACATGGGGATGAGCCGCCGCCAGGCGCTGGTGCGTGCCGAGGAATTGCTGCACGAGGTGGGCATCCCCGAACCCAAGCGGCGCCTGAAGGCCTACCCGCACGAGATGTCTGGCGGCCAGCAGCAGCGCGTGATGATTGCCGTGGCGCTGGCCTGCAGCCCGAAGCTGCTGATTGCCGACGAACCCACCACTGCGCTGGACGTGACCATCCAGCGCCAGGTGATGGAGCTGATGGCCAAGCTCAAGCAGACGCACAAGATGAGCCTGCTGTTCATCTCGCACGACCTGGGCGTGGTGGGCGAAATCTCGGACCACGTCGTCGTCATGCGCCACGGCCAGGTGCGCGAGAACGCCCCGGTGGCGCAGATCTTCAACGCCCCGCAGGACGCCTACACCCAAGCCCTGCTGGCCTGCCGCCCCTCGCTCACCGAGAACGCGGCCCGGCTCATGGTCATCGACGACCACATCGCCGGCCGTGCCGCTGCCGCCGAGGGCAAGCCCAAGGATGCCGCCGCCCCCGTGGTGCTGGAAGCAACCGGCCTGCAGAAGAGCTTCTGGCTCAAGGACGGCCTGTTCGGCAAGCGAGAGTTCAAGGCCGTCAAGGGCGTGAGCTTCAAGCTTCGCAAGGGTCACACGCTGGGCGTGGTGGGCGAATCGGGCTCCGGCAAGACCACCATGGGCCTCACGCTGCTGCGCCTGCACGAGCCCACGGGCGGCCAGGTGCTGTTCGAGGGGCGCGACCTGCTGAAGTTGAGCGGCGCCGCCTGGCAGCAGATGCGCCGCCGCATCCAGGTCGTGTTCCAGAACCCCTACGCGTCGCTGAACCCGCGCTTCACCATCGGGCAGACGCTGCGCGAGCCCATGGAGATCCACGGCATCGGCAAGAGCACCGCCGAGCGCGAGGCCACAGCGGTGGCGCTGCTGCAGCGCGTGGGCCTGGACGAGAGCGCCATGGGCAAGTACCCGCACGAGTTCTCGGGCGGCCAGCGCCAGCGCATCGCCATCGCGCGCTGCCTCACGCTGCAACCGGAGGTGCTGGTGCTGGACGAAGCCGTCTCGGCGCTGGACGTGTCGGTGCAGGCCCAGGTGCTGAACCTGCTGAAAGACCTGCAGGACGAATTCGGCCTGAGCTACATCTTCATCAGCCACGACCTGGCGGTGGTGAAGTTCATTTCGGACGAGGTGCTGGTGATGCAGAACGGTGACGTGGTGGAGCAGGCGGCCACGGCCGACCTCATCCGCGCGCCGCGGCAGGACTACACACGGCGCCTGCTGGGGGCCGTGCCGCGCGGTTACGGCGGCTCGGCAGCTGCTGTGGCTTGACGGGTCGGCCCGGTGGTTGCGTGCAATTTCAACGGTCTGCAATCATGGCAACCGCGACAGGTTCGCTGAACCGCGCTGAAATGTCGGCCACCGGCCGGCTGCTTGGCGGCCGGGCTGCCCTCTGATGCACCCCTTCCTGGCTCCACGATCCACGCTGTGCGCAGCGCTGGCCGCTGCAGCGTTGCTTTGTGCGTGTTCGCCCGGCGACGGTGGCGGTGCGGACGCCCCGGCCGCTGCGGCCTCGGCCGTGCTGGACGAGCGCCTGGCGCACGATCTGGAGCACATCGAGCGCGCCGGGCGCGCCAGGCCCGCCCAGTTCGAGCTGGAGCTGCGCGCCCGCGGCAGAGGCCAGACCCCGGGCAGCACCGCCGCCCTGGATGTGCTGGCCCTGCGGGGCTGGCTGGCCGCCATGGCGCGCGACCGCACCCTGAGCGAGCAGATCGCACAGCAGCTGGGCGACTGGCCATCCGGCAGCCTGCGCGCGGCGGCCCTGGTGGCTGCGGCTCATGTCGCCGCCGAGTACCAGCGCGCCCAGGGCGATCTGCGCGAGGCGCGCAAGCTGCTGCTGGCGGTGGACGCTGCCACCCTGGAGGCTGCCGGGCCGCTGTACCGCTGGCGCTACAACCAGGCGCTGATGTCCATCTGCGGCAACTCGGGTGAGCTGGACGCCGCCCTCAACTACGGCCATGCGGCCCAGCGCCTGGCCGAGCAGCTGGGGCACCCCTGGCGCCTGGCGCTGACCCTGCTGGAGCTGGCCTACACCTCTGACCGTGCGGATACACCGGCGCGTGCCCGCCTGCTCATCTCTCAGGCGCTCACCGAAGCGCTGAAGGACCCCGATCCCATGACGCTCAACCGCGTCTACACGATGCGCGGGATCGTGCACGCCACCGACAACGACTCCAGCATCACCTTGCAGGCCTACTCGGACGCGCTGGAGCAGGCCACGCTGGCAGGAGCCGATTCCGAGCGTGCGCTGGGCCTCGCCAACTTCGCCGACTACCACCTCCGCCAGCGACACCCTGCCCGGGCGCTGGAGCTCGCGGAGCAAGCCCTGCCGCTGGCGCGCGCCACGCGCAACATCAACGCCGAGAGCGTGGCGCGCTTCAACATCGGGCTGGCCAAGATCGCCATGGGGCGCATTGCCGAAGGCCGCGAAGACGTGCGTGCTGCCATCACGCTGGATGAGCAGCAAGGCGCCTTGTCCTATGCGACCGACGAATGGCAGGAACTGGCCGAGTACCTGGAGCGCGCGGGCGACCTGGCCGGCGCCGTGGCGGCCTACCGGGAACATCGCCGTGTGGGCGAGCGCGTGCTGCGCGACGAAACCCGCAAGCTGCTGCTCGAAGCGCAGGAGCGCCAGGACGCCGAGCAGCGTGCCCGCGACATCGAACTGCTCAACCGCGACAACGCCCTCAAGGCCGAGCAGGTCCACCAGCACAACCTCGCGCTGCTGCTGTGGGCCGCCTTGGGGGGCTGCGTGCTGGTGTCGCTGGGGCTGTTGTGGCAGGCCTTCCGCCGCGTGCGCCGCACCAACGAGGCCCTGGCCCACAGCAATGCGTCGCTCAAGCGCCAGAGCGAGACCGACCCGCTCACCGGCCTGGCCAACCGCCGCCACTTCCAGTCGGCCATCAAGGGCCTGTCCGGTGGCGACGGCCTGGCGGCCAGCGTGTTCCTGATCGACATCGATCATTTCAAGCGCATCAACGACAGCCATGGTCACGCCGCTGGCGACGCCGTGCTCATCGACATCGCCGGTCGGCTGCGCCAGGCCTTGCGCGACGACGATCTCATCGTGCGCTGGGGTGGGGAGGAGTTCCTCATCGTGGCCCAGGCTCGCGAGGGCATGGCTGCACCGCAGCTCGCGCAGCGCCTGCTGGATCTGGTGGGCAGCGAGCCTGTGAGGTGGGGGGACCTGGACATTCGCGTCACCGCCTCCATCGGTTTCGTCAGCCTGCCCGTGCCGCCGCATGGCCTGCGCCTGTCGTGGGAACGTGCCATCGATCTGGTCGACACCGTGATGTACCTGGCCAAGGCCCATGGTCGCAACAAGGCCTATGGCGTCGAGCGCATGGACGCCGAGGACGTGCTGGCTGCCGCCCAGCTCACGGCTCGGCTGGAGGCCGCCTGGAGCGAAGGCAGGGTGGGGTTGCAGGCACTCCAGGGCCCGGGTAGCGGGTTCCGTGCCACCGAGACGGGCGAACTGGGCAGCGGCGAGGCCCTGGCATGAGCACCCGCCCGACGCTTCGCGCTCGACTGCTGGCCCTGGCCCTGCTGCCCGCGCTGGCATGGGTGGGGGTGGGCGCCCATGCAACCCCGGGGCCGGCCGCGGATGCTGCGGTGGAGGACGCGATGCTGGCTGGCATCGTCCGGCGCGCCTTCGATGCCCCCCAGGCCATGCTGGCCGAGCTGCAGCAGCGTTGGCCCGCAAGCGCCGCCGAGGGCCAGCCGCGCGAGGCGGCCTGGCTGATGGCACGGGGCCGCGTGCTGCTGCAGGCGGGCCAGGTCGAGGCCGTCGACGCCGTGGCCTCCCGGCTGATGGCGCGCGAAGACGGTGTGTACCGTGCCTGGCTGCTGCGTGCGCTCATGCAGGAGCGGGCCGGCAAGGCCGCCGGCGCCTTGGCGGAGCGGGCCTTGTCGGGCCTGGACAAACATTGCCCGGCGGGTGAGGAGAAGCGCGCGGTGCGCGAGCTGGGCTGCGACTTCCGCAGCGCGTGGGACGCCTTGCGGCTCCTGCAGCGCGAGCAGTACGCCCAGGGCGCGTTTGCCGCTGCCGAGGTCACCGTGCGCCGGGCGCTCGCGCTGGCCCGTGCGGGCGAGGACAAGCACCTCGTCGCGATCAGCCTGGGCATGCTGGCCATTTCGCTGCAGTCGCTGGACCTCCTGGACGCCGCGCGCGCCGAATTGCGTGCCGCCGAGGCCGAGGCGGTGGGCGATCTGGTGGCGGGCGCCCGCGTGCGCAATTTCGAGGGGGCCATCGAGCGCCGTGCCCGGGATCTGATCGCCTCGCGCAGCGCCGTCGAAGCCGCCCTGCTGCTGGCGGAGCAGGCCGACGCCCCCCACCTCGCCGCGCAGTTGCGCTCCAACCTCGTGGACGCCTACATGCACCTGGGCCTGCTGAAGGAGGCGCTTGCCGCCGGCCAGCGCGCCATGCCGGTGCTGCAGCGGTTCGGTGACCGGGTCTATGAGCGCAGCCTGCATCACAACCTCGCGGTGACCCTCATCAAGTTGCGGCAGTTCGATCAGGCCCGCCAGGAGCTGGCCAAGGTGGGTGAGTTCGGGGCCGACCCCGGGGACCTGGTGCTGCGTGCCCGCGAGTTGCGTGAGCTGGCCGACACCTGGGCCGAGGCGGGGCAGAACAAGGAGGCGCTGGCGGCGCTGCACGCCGAGCGCGAACTCAACACCCGCATCAACGAGCGCAACCGTGCTGCCGCGCTGGAAGAGCTGGGCCGCAAGTACGGCAGTGCCGCCAAGCAGCGCGACCTGGCCCTGCTCGCGCGCGACGGCCAGCTCAAGGACCAGCAACTGGCCAACCAGCAGCTCGCCCAGCAGGTGGGGGTCGCGGTGGGGGCATTGCTGCTGCTGTCACTGGCGCTCATCGGCGTGACGCTGCTGCGCATGCGCCGCGCCCAGGCGCTGCTCACGGCCAACCAGCGTCTGCTGCGCGCGCAAAGCGAGCGCGACCCACTGACCGACCTGTCCAACCGCCGGCACTTCCTGGCCGTCATGGACCAGCGCGCCACCGAGGCCGATGCGAAAAGCAAGGTTGCCGGTTTCCAGGGTGCGCTGATGATGATCGACATCGATCACTTCAAGAACGTCAACGACTGGCACGGCCATGCAGCCGGTGACGCGGTCATCCTGGAGGTGGCACGGCGCATCCGCGCGGCCGTGCGGGACACCGACCTCGTCGTTCGCTGGGGCGGCGAGGAGTTCCTCGTCTTTGCGCCCTCGCTGCCGGGCGAAGATCTCGCGCTGATGGCCGAACGCGTGCTGCGTGGCGTCGGCAGCGAACCCATCGCCACCCTCGAGGGCCCGCTGCGCCTGACCGTCTCCATCGGCTTTGCGAGTTTCCCCATCGGAGGGGTGGGCAGCCCGTCTGCACCGGGCCTGCGGCTGCACTGGGAGCAGGCCGTCAACTGGGTGGACATGGTGCTCTACAAGGCCAAAGCCGAAGGCCGCAACCGGGGGGTGGGCATCACCGCCGTCGAGGCGCCCGATGCGGACACGCTGGCAGCCCTGCTGCAAGACTTCGACGCCGCCTGCCTCAAAGGCCAGGTGGTCCTCCGTCAGCTGCAGGGCCCGGCATGAGCACCCGATGGCAGCGCCGTCGCCTGCTGGCCTGCCTGGCCCCCTGGCCGGCCTGGCCCGCATGGGCCCAACCGGCCGGTGCACCCGCCTGGCCGGTGCGTCCGCTGCGCATCGTGGTGCCGTATTCGGCCGGAGGCGCCGTTGACGTGGCCGCCCGGCTGCTGGCGCCAGAGCTGCAACGCGGCCTCGGCCAGCCGGTGCAGGTCGACAACCGGCCGGGTGCCCACGGCAACATCGGCACCGCCGAAGTGGCGGGCGCCCTGGACGGCCACACGCTGCTGATGGGCACGTTGGGCACGCATGTCATCAACCCGTTGCTCTCACCCCGCCTGCCATACGACGCGGTGAAGGACTTCGTTCCCCTGTGCCTGGTGGCCACGGTGCCGCTGGTGCTGGTGATGAGTCCGGCGGTTGCCCAAGGCCTGGGTGTGCGCAACGTGGCCGACTTGGTGCATGTGGCCACGATGCAACCTGGGCGCCTGCACATCGCATCGGGTGGCAATGGCTCGGTCACGCACCTGGCGGGCGAGTTGTTCAAACGCCTCACCCAGACCTACATGCTGCATTTCCCGTACCGCAGCACGGCATCGGCCCGGCAGGATGTCATTGCGGGCAACATGGACCTGATGTTCGACAACCTGCCCAGTGCCCTGCCCCAGATCCGTGCCGGCAAGTTGCTGGCACTGGGGGTTTCGACGGCGCGCCGCAGCCCGGGTCTGCCGGAGCTGCCCACGATCGAGGAAGCGGGCGGCCCCGCGCTCAAAGGCTTCGAGGCCAACACCTGGGTGGGGCTCTTCGCCCCGAGCCGGCAGCCCGCCGAGCAAAGTGCCCGCCTGCAGCGCGAGAGTGCGGCGGCGCTGGCCCATCCGTCGCTGCGTGAGCGTCTGACGCAGCGTGGGTTGCTCGTGCCAGGCAGCAGCGCGGCCGGGTTTGCTGAACTCATTGCCGCCGAGACGGCGAAGTGGGCGCGCGTCGTGCAGCTTTCCGGCCTCAAGGCGGACCGATAGAGTGGCCTGCCGCCCCACCTGCCGTGCCGGGCCGGGCGGGGTCCGGCACCTGGCCGGAACCCGTGCAATGACAGGGAGATTGCCATGAAGTTCAACCGTCGCCACATCGCTGCCCTGGCTGGCAGCCTGGCCCTGCCGGCCGTGGCGCAAGCCACCTGGCCGAACAGACCTGTGCGTCTCATCGTGCCCTTCGCCCCGGGCGGCACGACGGACCTGCTCGCCCGTGCCATGGCACCCGAGTTGCAGCAGCGGCTGGGGCAGCCGGTCGTGGTGGACAACAGGCCCGGTGCGGGCGGCAACATCGGCTCGGCCGAGGTGGCCAAGGCCACGGACGGCCACACCCTGCTGATGGGCACGGTGGGCACGCACGCCATCAATGGGGCGCTCTACCCCAGGCTGCCGTACGACCCGGTGAAGGACTTCTCCCCCATCACGCTGGTGGCTGCCGTGCCCAACGTGCTGGTGCTCAACCCCGCCAACGCGGCACGCTACGGCATCCGCACCGTGGCCGACCTGATCCGTGTGGCACGGGCCAACCCCGGCAAGCTGAACATGGCGTCCAGCGGCAACGGCACGTCCATCCATCTGGCGGGCGAGCTGTTCAAGGCCATGACGGGCAGCTTCATGCTGCATTTCCCGTACCGAGGCTCGGGCCCGGCGCTGATGGACCTCATCGCCGGCAACACCGACCTGATGTTCGACAACCTGCCCTCCGCGTTGCCGCACATCAAGGCCGGCAAGCTGCTGGCCATCGCCGTCACCAGCGCCCAGCGCAGCCCCACGCTGCCGGAGCTGCCCACCGTGGCCGAGGCGGGCGGCGCGGCCCTGAAGGGCTTCGAGGCGAGCTCGTGGTTCGGGCTGCTGGCACCCAGCAACCAGCCTGTCGACCAGGTGGCGCGCGTGCAGCGGGAGGCGGCCGCTGCGCTGGGCACGCCGCTGCTGCGCGAGCGCTTGGCGGGTCAGGGCGCAGCGGCAGGCGGCGGCAGCTCGGCCGAGTTCGCTGCGCTGATCGCCAGCGAAACGGCCAAGTGGGCCAAGGTGGTGAAGGTGTCCGGCGCCAAGGTGGACTGAGGTCCGATCCCGGCTGGCGGCACGCCGATACTCGCAGCCCGATGTCCCTCCGCCTTCCCGCCACTTGGCATGCCGATCTCATGGCTGGCGCCGTGGTGGCCGTCTTGCTCATTCCCCAGAGCCTGGCCTACGCGATGCTGGCCGGGCTGCCCCCCCAGGTGGGGCTGTACGCCAGCCTGTTGCCGCTGCTGGCGTATGCGGCCCTGGGTTCCAGCCCCGTGCTGGGCCTGGGCCCGGTGGCCGTGCTGGCGCTGATGATTGCGCAGGCCCTGGGCGCGCTGCCGGCGGGCGTCAGCCCCACCCAGGGCGCCCTGGTGATGGCGGCAGAGGTGGGTGGAGTGCTGGCGCTGGCCACCCTGTTGAGGCTGGACGCGCTGGCGTCGCTGCTCTCGGTGCCGGCGTTGCGTGGCTTTGAGAACGGCGCCACGCTGATGATCGCGGCCGGGCAGTTGCCGGTGCTGCTGGGCAGCCGGGCGTCGGGCTTCACGTTGCAAGACCTGTTGGCGTCGGCCGTGCACGGCGGCCTGGGCGGGCCGAGTGCCGCCTGGGGTGCGGCAGGGGTCGTGCTGTTGCTGGCCTCGCGCCGGGCCGGGTCGCGCCTGCTGGCACGGCTGGCGCCGCTGCTGTTGCTGGTGGCGGCGATGGCCCTGTCCGCGTTCACGCCGTTGTCGGGCGGTGTGGCCCAGGTGGGTGCGCTGCCCACGCTGGCCCTGCCGTTGGGCCTGCCGCTTTGGGATGCCGGCGTGTGGCTGCAGCTGCTGCCGGCGGCGGCGCTGGTGGCGCTGATGGGTTTCGTGTCCAGCCTGGCGGTGTCTGAGTCGCTGGCGCAGCGCCGGGGCGAGAAGCTGCTGCCGGCGGCCGAGATGCGTGGCCTGGCGGCGGCCAACCTCGTGGCAGCGGTGAGCGGCGGCATGCCGGTGGCGGGCAGCTTCTCGCGCAGCATCCTGCTGCACGAGGCGGGTTCGCGCAGCCGCCTGAGCCTGGCCTTCGTCGCGCTGTTCATGGCCCTGGCCATGCTGATGCTGGCCGACCCCCTGGCCCACCTGCCCAAGCCGGTGCTGGCGGCCACCATCCTGGTGGCAGTGCTGGGCGGCTTCTCGCTGCGGCCCTACCAGGAAGCCTGGCGCTATGCCCGTGCCGAAGGGCTGCTGATGCTGGCCGTCACCGTGGCGGTGCTGACGTGGAGCATCGCGGCCGCGCTGGCCATCGGTGTGGTGGGGTCGGTGGCGCTGCTCATCCAGCGCACCGCCCGGCCGCACGTGGCGCGCATCGGCCGCGTGCCGGGCACGCAGCACTACCGCAATGTGGAGCGCTATGCGGTGGAGTGCCGGCCCGAGGTGGTGGGCCTGCGGGTGGACGAGAGCCTGGTGTTCACCAACGCCCGCGGCCTGGGCGACGCCGTGCTGGCCCGGGTGCGTGAGCACCGCGAGCGGGTGGGCCAGCCGCAGCGCGTGCTGATGCTGATGGCGCCCGTCAACCACATCGATGTCTCCGGCCTCACGGCCTTGCAGGAACTGCACAACACCCTGGTGGCCGAGGGGTTGCGGCTGGAGTTCTCCGAGGTCAAGGGCCCCGTGCTGGACCGCCTGAGGGCCGTAGGCTGGCTGGAGCGCCACGACGTGTCGCTCTACCTCAGCCACCACGAAGGCATTCAGGCCGGTGAACATGCCCTGAGGCCCAGTCTGGCTGACCACGACGCCCCGGGGCAGCTGTAGCGGCGTTCTGCTACCGTTCCGGCCCAATCAGCGGCCTTTCAGGTGCCATGAACGACAAAGAGACATTGCTCGGCATCCGCCGGGGCATCGAGAAGGAAAGCCTGCGCGCCCTGCCGGGTGGCGGTCTGGCCCTGACGCCGCATCCTCTGGCCCTGGGCGCCGCGCTCACGCACCCGCACATCACCACGGACTACAGCGAGTCGCAGCTGGAGCTCATCACCGGCGTGCATGCCGGCGTGGGCGAGGCCCTGCGCGAGCTGACCGAGATCCACCAGGCCGTCTACCGGGCGCTGGGCGACGAGCGCCTGTGGGTGGGCTCCATGCCCTGCGGCCTGCCGGCCGACGAAACCATCCCCATCGGCCGCTACGGCCGCAGCAACGTGGGCCGCGCCAAGAGCGTCTACCGCATGGGCCTGGGCCAGCGCTACGGGCGGCGCATGCAGACCATCTCGGGCATCCACTACAACTGGTCCATCCCCGGTGTGGGCACCGAGGGCTACCTCGGCGCCATCCGCAACTTCCGCCGGGAAGGCTGGTTGCTGCTGTACCTGTTCGGCGCCAGCCCGGCGCTGTGCGAGAGCTTCGTGGCCGGCCGTGAGCATGGCCTGCAGCGCCTCTCCGGCCACACGTTGTACCTGCCCTACGCCACCTCGCTGCGCATGGGGCGCCTGGGCTACCAGAGCGACGCGCAGGCCAGCATCGCCGTCAGCTACAACTGCCTCGAGAGCTACGCCGCCTCGCTGCAGGGCGCGCTCACCACGCCGTACCCGGCCTACGAGGCCATCGGCGTGCGGACGCCCGGCGGCGACTACAACCAGCTGTCCACCGGCCTGCTGCAGATCGAGAACGAGTTCTACAGCACCATCCGGGCCAAGCGGGTGATCCGCTCTGGCGAGCGGCCCTTGCATGCGCTGCGCGAGCGGGGCGTGGAGTACATCGAGGTGCGCCTGATGGACCTCGACCCCTTCGAGCCCGTGGGCATCGGGGCGGACACCATGCGCGTGCTGGATGCCTTCCTGCTGCACTGCCTGAAGAGCGACAGCCCGAACGACACGCCCGACGAGATCGCCGCCAACGCCCGCAACCAG
>JBBIVU010000010.1:0-27400 GCA_037439585.1 Roseateles sp.
CGCCCGCAGCGGGCCCCACGACGGCCACTGCGGGCGCGGACGCCTACGTGTACTTCGTGCAGGCCGGCGCCTTCACCCGCCCCGAGGAGGCTGAGGCCCAGAAGGCGAAGCTGGCCATCCAGGGCTTCACGGCCAAGGTGATGGAACGCGAACAGAACGGCCGCACTGTCTACCGCGTGCGCCTTGGGCCCCATGACACCCGCGAGACCGCCGAAGACCTGCAGCGCAAAATTGAAGGGGCTGGCTTCGAGGCCAATCTCGTTCGTGTACAACGCTGACCCAGTCCCTGCCCGACCTTGCCTGAAGGATGACCCCGCCATGAAGCGCCGTGATTTCTCTACCCTGCTCGCATCTGCTCCGGCCCTGGGTGCTGCCGGCCCCACCCTTGCGCAGGGCGGTCCTGTCGAAGGCCGCCAGTACCTGACCATCAACCCGGCCCTGCCCACCACGCCGGGCAAGATCGAGGTGGTCGAGTTCTTCTGGTACGGCTGCCCGCACTGCTACGCCTTCGAGCCGGCCGTGGAGGCCTGGGCCAAACAACTGCCGGCCGACGTGGCCTTCCGCAAGGTGCACGTGGCCTTCCGCGCCAACGTCAAGATCCACCAGCGCATGTTCTACGCGCTGGAGGCGCTGGGCAAGGAAGCCGCCGCCCGCCCGGCCATCTTCAATGCCATGCACCAGCAAGGCCTGACGCTGGACGACGCCAAGAGCCAGGCCAAGTTCCTGAGCCCGCTGGGCATCGACCCGGTCAAGTACCAGGAGGCCTACAACTCCTTCGGCGTGGCGACCAAGTGCCAGCAGGCTGAGAAGCTGTCTGAGGGCTACCGCATCGACGGCGTGCCCATGATCGGCGTCGCCGGGCGCTTCCTGACCTCGCCTGGCCAGGCCGGCACGGGCGCACCGCAGCGCCTGCCCGAGAACGAGCTGGGCGCCAAGGCGCTGCAGATCGCCGATTTCCTCATCCAGCGCGCCCGCAACAAGGCATGAAACGCCGTGACGCGACGCTGGCGCTGATGACCGCCGGCTTCGGCCCGGCAGCCCTGGCCCAAGGCGGCCCGGTGGAAGGCAAGCAGTACGTGCGCCTCGGCCAGACGCAGCCCGGCACGCCGGGCAAGATCGAGGTGGTCGAGTTCTTCTTCTACAAGTGCCCGCACTGCAACGCCTTCGACCCCCTGCTGGAAACCTGGGTGCACCAGCTGCCGGCGGACGTGGCCTTCCGCCGTGTGCCGGTGGGCCAGCAGATGGTGCTCAAGCTGCACCAGCGCATGTTCTACGCGCTGGAGGCCATGGGCGCGCTGAGCCGCGACGTGCACAGCAGCATCTTCAACGCCTTCCATCGCGGTGGCGCAGAAGCCAGTGACGAAGCCGGCATCGTCGCCCTCGTGGGCCAGCTGGGCGTGGACACGGCCAAGTTCAAGCAGGCCTTCAGCTCCTTCGGCGTGCAGACCAAGCTGGCCCAGGGCATGAAGTTCGCCGAAGCCTGCGGCGTGGACACGGTGCCCGCCCTCGTCGTGGCCGGGCGCTGGCGCACCGGCCCCGGTCTGGTCGGCGCGCCAGGCCTGAGCGAGTCGGCCCAGGGCCAGCAGGCGCTGGCGGTGGCGGACTTCCTCGTCAAGCAGGCGCGCAACGGCAAAACTGCCTGACTCGCTTGCCACGAGGGAAAGGCTGACGACGGCAGCGGACCCCTAGAATGGCCTGCAACTTCCGTGCCGCCATGCATCGTCTCCCGCCCCTGTTCGCTGCTGCCTTCGCCCTGGCGCTTGGCCTGCCTGCCGCTCACGCGGAGAGGGCCGACCGGACCAAGCCCTTCATCTTCACGCAGGAGAAGCTGGGCCGTGTGGACGCGGTGAACCAGCGCACCGAGCTCCTCGGGAACGTCGTCGTCACCAGGGGCAGCCTGCTGCTCAAAGCCGAAAAGGTGGACTTCCAGGAGACCCGCGATGGCTACCACCAGGCGTTCGCCAGCGGCGCCACCGGGCGACCGGTGAGCTTCCGTCAGGCCCGCGACGTGCCTGGCGAGTCGGTCGAAGGCGTGGCCAACCAGCTGGAGTACGACACCCGCACCGAGACCGTGCGCTTCATCGGCAGCGCCACGGTGCGCCGCCTGCGCGGCACGGCGGTGGCCGAGGAGGTGTCGGGCGCTGTCATCGTGTACGACAGCCGCAGCGAGGTCTTCACCCTGGAGGGCGGCAACGCATCGCCCAACCCCAATGGCCGCACCCGCATCGTCATGATGCCGCGCGTGCAGCCCGGCGACGACGCTGCGTCCGCGCCGCCGGCAGCCTTGCCGCTGAAGCCTTCCACCACGCTGCAGCCGGGCAAACCGTCGTGATGGCCGGCGAGCCCGTGAGCACCGCGTCGCAGCCGCTCGCCTGCGGCAGCCGCCTGGAAGCCGAAGGCCTGGCCAAGAGCTACGGCGTGCGCCGCGTCGTGAAGGACGTGCACGTGCGCGTGGACTGCGGCGAGGTGGTGGGCCTGCTGGGCCCCAACGGCGCCGGCAAGACGACCAGCTTCTACATGATCGTGGGCCTGGTGCGGTCTGACGCCGGCGTCATCCGCATCGACGGCGCCGAGGTGCAGCGCCTGCCCATCCACGCGCGCGCCCGCCTGGGGCTGAGCTACCTGCCGCAGGAAGCCTCCATCTTCCGCAAGCTGACCGTGGAGCAGAACATCCGTGCGGTGCTGGAACTGCAGCAGGACGGCCGGGGCAAGGCGCTGTCCAAGGCCCGCATCGACGAGCTGCTGAACGGCCTGCTCCACGACCTCTCCATCGAGGGCCTGCGCGACAGCCCGGCACCGGCGCTGTCCGGCGGCGAACGCCGCCGCGTGGAGATTGCCCGGGCGCTGGCCACGCAGCCGCGCTTCATCCTGCTGGACGAGCCCTTTGCGGGCGTGGACCCCATCGCGGTGCTGGAGATCCAGCGCATCATCGGCTTCCTGAAGGAGCGCGGCATCGGGGTGCTCATCACCGACCACAACGTGCGCGAGACGCTGGGCATCTGCGACCGCGCCTACATCATCAGCGAGGGCGCCGTGCTGGCTGAAGGCACGCCGGACGAGATCGTGGCCAACGCGGACGTGCGCAAGGTCTACCTCGGCGAAAACTTCAGGATGTGATGAGCCCCTCGTCCAGCCTTTCACCGCTGAACGCGGGCAAGCCTGACCGGTCTTGCAGACCGCGCCGCGTCTTGCGCCGCGGCTCTTCGGCAGGCACGGGACGTCCACTGGACGCCCCGTGTCCGGCCTCAGCCCCCGAGGGGACGGCGATGCTTGCGGCTTTGAGCCACAAGCACATCGCCCTGGCGGGCCGGCTTGGGAGCGGCCCGCAATACCTGGACACCAGCGGATCGACGGCATGAAGCAAACGCTCCAGGTCCGCCTCAGTCAGCACCTCGCGCTGACGCCCCAGTTGCAACAGTCCATCCGGCTGCTGCAACTCTCCACGCTGGAGCTGCACCAGGAGGTGGAGCAGATGCTGGCCAGCAACCCGCTGCTGGAGACCGAAGAGGAATTCAGCGTCAGCACGCCGGAGCTGGCTGCGAACGCCCCGGCGGAGAGCGGCACGGAAGCGTCGGCCGGCGAATCGGAGAGCAGCGGTGACGGGGCCGAGGCCGCTGAACTGAGCGGCGACGACTTCGGCGGCACCGAGCGCGAGGACTGGGAGAACGGCACCGAGCGCGACGATTTCGACGGCATCCGCGAGCTGCCCTCCAGCAGCGGCAGCGGCAGTGGTGACGAGGACGGCGAGCGCGAGAGCCAGGAGTCGGCCGAAGTGACGCTGGCCGAGCACCTCGCCCAGCAGCTCGCCGGCCACCACCTCTCGGCCGAGGACCGCGCCGTGATGCAGGTGCTGATCGAGTCGCTGAATGAAGACGGCTACCTCGAAGACCCGCTGGACGAGATCGCCGCCGCCTTCGCCGAAGACGAGGAAGAGCGCGAGGAACTGCTGGACCGCCTGCGCATCGCGCTGCGGCTGCTGCAGAGCCTGGAGCCTGCCGGCATCGGGGCTGCCACGCTGTCCGAGTGCCTGGTGCTGCAACTGCGTGCACAGCCCCAGAGTCCGGCACAAGCCATTGCCATCCTGATCTGCAAGGCCCACCTGGACCTGCTGGCCAAACGCGACATGCGCCGGTTGATGACCGAAACGGGCGCCGATGAGGCCCTGCTGCGGGAAGCCCAGGCCCTGATCACCCGGCTGGAGCCCAAGCCCGGCCGCCGCTTTGCTGCAGGCGCCTCGGCGGCCATCGTGCCCGACGTCATCGTGCGCAAGGTGGGCCGCGAGTTCCGCGTGATGCTCAACCCCGAGGTGGCGCCCAAGCTGCGCATCAACGACCTCTACGCCAACGCGCTGCGCGCCACGCGCGGCGGCATCAGCAACTCGCCGCTGGGCGGGCAGCTGCAGGAGGCGCGCTGGTTCATCAAGAACATCCAGCAGCGCTTCGACACCATCCTGCGCGTCAGCACCGCCATCGTGGAGCGCCAGCGCGGCTTCTTCACCCATGGCGAGCTGGCCATGAAGCCGCTGGTGCTGCGCGAGATTGCGGACGAGCTGGGCCTGCACGAGTCCACCATCTCGCGGGTGACGACGGCCAAGTACATGGCCACCAGCTGGGGCACCTTCGAGCTGAAGTATTTCTTCGGCTCGGGGTTGAGCACCGAAGCCGGCGGCGAGGCCTCCAGCACCGCCGTGCGCGCGCTCATCAAGCAGTTCGTGGCGGCCGAGGACGTGAAGAAGCCGCTGTCCGACAGCGCGCTGGCGGCCATGCTGGAGGAACAAGGCATCCAGTGCGCCCGCCGCACGGTGGCCAAGTACCGCGAAGGCATGAAGATCGCCCCGGCCAACCTGCGCAAGGCGATGTAGCCCGTCCTGGGGACTGCCCATGCACATGCTCCACCACATCTCGCTCGCGGTCACCGACATCGAGCGGGCCGCCGGCTTCTACGACCCTGCGCTGGCGACGCTCGGCTACACCCGCGTGTTCGAGGACCTGCGTCCCGGCGAGCAGGGGCAGGCCGTGGGCTATGGCCTGCCGGGCCAGGACGACAAACTCTGCCTGAAGCAGGCGGCTGCGTCATCCGCCACCCCCGGACAGGGCTTCCATCTTGCGTTCGCCGCTCCCAGCCGGCAGGCCGTGGACGAGTTCCACGCTGCGGCGCTGCGACACGGTGGCCAGAACCATGGTGCTCCTGGCCTGCGGCCTCACTACGGCCCTCACTATTACGCCTGCTTCGTCGTCGATCCAGACGGTCATCGGCTGGAAGCCGTCATCAACGAGCCTTAGTCTTTCGATGGCCCGTGCTCCGGCGCCAACGGCTCGAAGACGAAACGCATGCCGCGCGTGTAGCTCTCGGCCTTCGTGCCCGCGTGGCGCTCGCCATCGATGGTGCGGTTCTGGAACACCAGGCCCGGGTGCTTGAGCTCCGGCAACAGCGCCTGGTAGCGCTGGATGCCGGCGAGAAAGCCCGGCCATTCGTACTCGGCCCCCGTGACGTACAAGCGCGCGTTGATGGGCCTCCCTGTGGCGGCATGGGCCTTGGCCTGGCCGAGGATCCAGTCGCCTCCCACCACCACGGCCGGGCTGGCGGCGATGTAGCCCTTGAACAGCTCGGGCTTGGCGTACATCGCATGCAGCGTGAACAGCCCGCCCAGCGAGCTGCCGGCGAGGTAGCGCTGCGACGGGTCGGCCCGGTACTCACGCTCCAGCAGCGGGAAGATGACCGTCTCCAACGAGGCGAGGAACTGGTCGGCATGCCCCGTGCCCGAGGCCAGCGGCCCCAGCTTCACGGGTGACAGCTCCCAGCCTCGCAGTGCGCCGTAGTCGAGGTTGTCACCCGCATACCCCAGCCCCACGACGATGAACTCGGGCACGACCTGGTCGTAGGCCAGGTTGTTGTACGAAGCCACCACGGTGGCGAAGTCCCAGTAGCCGTCGGTCACATAGAGCACCGGGTAGCGGCGCCCGCGCTCCTTGGCGAAGGAGCCCGGCAGGTGGATGTGCAACTGGTAGCTGCGGCCATCTGCATTCTTGGGCAACGCGCGCAGCAGCGTGTTCGGCACACTGTGCGGCGGCAGGGAAGGCGCGGGGTCGGCCGCCCACGCCTGGAACGCGCCAAACAGCAAGACCAAGGTGAGGACGATTCGCTTCATGGCTCGCTAAACGCAGTTGGACAACGCTGTCCAGTTTAGGGGCGGCGACAATGGCGGGGTGAGCCTGCCCAACAAGTTGTCCCTCTTCGTGTCCTGCCCCGGCGGTGTCGAGCCGCTGCTGGAGGAAGAACTCAAACGCTTCCTGCCGCCCGGCGTGCGCAGCAAGGTGGAGGCGCTGCGGGGCGGCTGCGGCCTGGTGGGCACGGCGGAAGACGTGCTGCGCATCAACCTCGAAAGCCGCCTGGCCCAGCGCGTGCTCGTGGAGCTGATCGAAGGCCCCTACCGCCACGAGGAAGACCTCTACGCCCTCGCCCGCCGCGCGGAGTGGCGCGACTGGATCACGCCACGGCACACCCTGCGCGTCGACACAGTCGCGCAGCGGTCGCCGCTCAAGAGCCTGAACTTCACCACGCTGCGCATCAAGGACGCGATCTGCGACCACCTGCGCGAGCACACCGGCGAGCGCCCCAGCGTGGACACGCATTCGCCCGACCTGCCCGTGCTGCTGCACGTGGGGCCGGAGCGCGCAGCCATCTACGTGGACACCTCCGGCGAGCCGCTGTTCAAGCGCGGCTGGCGGGTGGACAAGGGCGATGCGCCGCTGAAGGAAACGCTGGCCGCCGCCATGCTGGCCGCCGCCGGCTGGCGTGGCGAGACGGCCCTGCACGACCCCTGCTGCGGCTCCGGCACCATCCCCATCGAGGCCGCCCTCATCGCCTGCGACGCCGCGCCGGGCCTGACGCGCCGCTTCGCCTTCGAGCGCCAGATCCCCTTCTCCACGCCTGCCATGAAGACGGCCTGGGGCGAGATGACACAGGCCGCACGCGCCCGCATCCACCCGCCCGGTGTGCCCATCTACGCCAGCGACGTGGCCTTCCGGATGGTCGACTTCGCGCGGCGCAACGCCGAGCGCGCCGGCGTGGCGGCCTACATCCAGTTCAACGGCGGCGATGCCCTGGAGCGGCCGGCCCCGCGCCTGCCTGAGGGCATGCCGGGCAGCATCGTCATGAACCCGCCCTACGGCGAGCGCATCGAGGTGCGCGGCAAGGCGGCCCTCTCCCGCGACGCACACGGCTCCGAGGAACTCGACGGCGGCGAAGACTTCTTCCCCCGCCTGGCCGCCCACTGGAAGCGCCAGTACACCGAGAACCCGGCCGGCTGGACCGCCTGGATGCTCAGCCCCGACATGAAGCTGCCGAACAAGATGCGGCTGAAGGAATCGCGCCGCGTGCCGATGTGGAACGGCCCCATCGAGTGCCGGCTGTTCCGCTTCGACCTCGTCAAGGGCTCGGCACGCAAGCCCGCCGAAGCCGATGCGCCGGCGTGAGCTGATCACCGCCGCGTTGCTGGCCCTGGGCGCGCCGGCTGCAACCGCGGCTGGCCCCTGCACGCTGGTGTTCGGCCAGGGGCGCAACCCGCCACGGCCGGAAGGGCCGGACTGGGACGACTTGAATCAGCTGCTGAATACCGCTGTGGCCCACCGCCTGGAGGCCGCTGGCCGGTACACGATTTCCGTGACCGCGCCGAGCGTGCAAGTCGACCCTGAGGCCGCCGGCGTCGCGTTGCTGCGGGAGGCCGACCGCCTGCGCTGTGCCACGCTGGCGGAAACCGCCGCCTTCGTGGACGAGCAGGACACACTGGTGCTGCGCCTTCGCATCTACCCTTTGTTGCCCACGATCGGGGATGGGGGCGCGATCGTCGGCATGCGCATTGGCGCCCCGTTGTTTGTCACGCAGCGCGAACTGGACATGAGGACGCTGCCGCGGCTGAAGATGGACAGCATCGGCCAGCAGATGGCCGCCGAATACCTTCAGCACGACCGGCGCTGATGCAGCGCCAGGGCACCGAGCGCCGCCGCGCACAGCGCGATGGGCACAAGGCTGGCCCAGTTCATCCACTGCCAGCCGCCGGTGGTGACCAACGCGCCGGAAGAGAACGAGGTCACCGTCATCGTGGCGTAGACACCCGTGTCCAGCAGGCCTTGCGCGCGGGTCTTTTCCTCAGGGCGGTAGGCCTGGGTGAACAGCGTGGTGCCGCCGATGTAGAGGAAATTCCAGCCCACGCCCAGCAGCAGCAGCGCGCCGAGGAAGTGCACCAGGTCCTGCCCCGCCAGCGCGAAGGCGACGCAGCCCAGGTTGAGCGCCACGCCCACCGCCATCACCGGCAGCACGCCCACGCGCTGGATGAGCGGCCCGGTGAAGAAGCTCGGCACGAACATGCCCAGCACATGCCACTGCAGCACGCGCCCGGCATCCGCAAACGGCAGGCCGCACTGGCCCATGGCAATCGGCGTGGCGGCCATCAGCAGGTTCATGACGCCGTAGCCCAGCGCACTCGCAGCCAAGGCCACCAGAAACACCGGCTGGCGCAACAGCTCGGCGCTGCTGCGCCCGCCGCCGGGCGCAGGCTGAGCCAGGGGTGGAAAGTCGATCCATGACATCAGCAGCAGCCCCGCCAACGCCACACCGATGAGCAACAGGTAGGCCCCCGCGAACGGGGCCACCAGCAGGTTCTTGCTGGCGCCAGCCAGCCAGGGGCCGAGCATCGCGCCCAGGCAGCCACCGGCCAGCACCCAGGAGATGGCGGCCTCGCGCCGGCCGGGCGGCACCAGCTCGGTGGCGGCAAAACGGTAGAGCGCCGCGCCAGCGTTGTAGTACCCCGCAATCAGCGTGGCGAGCACCACGCCCCAGAACTGCTGATGGACCACGCTCCACAGCGCAACCGCGCAACTGACCGCAGCCACCAGCAGCCCGATCTGGAAGCCCCGGCGGCGCCCGAAACGCAGCTGGTGCCGGCCCACCAGCCGTGCCATCAGCGCACCGCCCGCCACGTAGGCGCAGATGGGCAGCGTGGCCATCCACGGCTGCGGCGCCAGCGCCAGGCCCACCAGGCCATTGATGGCCATGAAGCAGATGTTGTTGGTGAGGAACAGGCCCTGGGCGAGAACGAGCAGGGCGAGCCGTGTGTTCACGACAAAGCCAACCAGGACAGCACGGCCAGCGGGGCCGTGTCCGCCCGCAGCACGCGCGGGCCGAGGGTGACGGCGGCGAACCCCCGGGCGCGGGCTGCGTCTTCTTCCGCGTCGCTCAAGCCGCCTTCAGGGCCGCTCAGGAAGAGCGCACGCTGCGGCGCGAAAGCCGCCAGTGGCTGGGCCGCGCGGGGGCTGAGCAGGCCCCGCCATTCGCCGCCGTGCGGTGCCAGGGCAGCCAGCCAGGCCGCCAGCGGCAGCACAGGCTCGACGCGCAACGGCACCGTGCGGCCACATTGCTCGGCCGCAGCCACTGCCACGCCCTGCCAATGCGCCCGCTTCTTGTCGGCACGCTCACCGCTCAAGCGCAGCACGGAGCGTTCGCTCATCAACGGTTGAATGGCCACAGCGCCCAACTCGGTGGCCTTCTCGACGAGAAAGTCCATGCGGTCGTTGGCCGGCATCACGACAGCCAGCGTCACCTGCCGAGGCAGTTCACGCTGCGGGTGCTCGGCCTGCAGCAGCCGCGCACGCACCTCGCTGCGCCCCATGGCCGTGACTTCGGCCCGCCACTCGGGACCACTGCCGTCGAACAGCGTCAGCGCGTCTCCCGGCTGCAAGCGCAGCACCTGGACATGGCGTGCCGCACCGGGTGACAGGGCGAATTCACCTTCGGAGGCGGCGAGGGGCTGATCGACGAAAAAGCGGGGCAAGGCGACAGGCAAGCAGGTGGCAGATCGGTGCGCCAGTGTCCCAGATCAGCCCCGTGTCGGCCGGCGGTCAGCGCAGGCCCAGTGCATCCCGCACGGCAGCCGCAGCCTCGTCGCCCTTGGCCTTCTGCACGCGTTCCACGAGCTGCAACGCCAGCGTCTGCAGGGCGGCCAGGCTGTCGGCCCGCTCCACCTCCAGCGCGAAGGCATAACCCTTGAACGGCCCCAGCAGCTTGGTGGCCGAGCCACTGAGGTAGGTGTAGAGGGCCGCACGGTCCAGCAGGGGTGATCCGCCGGCAGCCGGCTGGGTCGGCGGAACAGGCGTTGTCACCGGGGCTGCCACGGCAGCGGAGGCCAGCGTCGACGGCGCGCCGACGGCATGTTGAGGCGCGATCAGGCCGTGCTGGCACAACACTTCGAAGTCGGCTTCCGTGGCACCCGCCACCAGCCGAAGCCATTCACGCGCCGGCTTGCTGGCATCGAGCACCAGCAAGAGGTTGCGCGCCGTGCGCGACAAGGCGAGGGCTCGCGCCCGAATCTCGGCGCGGCCGGCGTCTGTCTTGTTGTGCAACTGATCGATCACGGTCTCAGGCCTCGCCCGCGTGTGGCATCACTGCGCGCAGGCCACGGGGCAAAGGCGTCAGCGCTTGTCCCGCAATTCCCTGCGCAGGATCTTGCCCACGGGCGTCTTGGGCAGTTCGGTGCGGAACTCGACGATCTTGGGACGTTTGTAGCCGGTCAGGTTGGCTTCGCAGAAAGACCGCACATCAGCTTCACTGACATTCGGGTCTTTCTTCACGATGACGACCTTCACGGCTTCGCCGGCCTTGGCGTCGGGCACGCCCACGGCCGCGCACTCCAGCACGCCAGGCATCTGGGTGAGGACGTCCTCGACCTCGTTCGGGTACACGTTGAAGCCGCTGACCAGGATCATGTCCTTCTTGCGGTCCACGATCTTGAAGTAACCGCGCTCGTCGACGGTGCCGATGTCACCCGTTCGGAAGAAGCCGTCGGCGGTCATGACCTTGGCGGTTTCGTCCGGACGCTGCCAGTAGCCGGCCATGACCTGCGGGCCTTTGATGGCGATCTCGCCGGGCTGGCCCATGGGCACTTCTTGGCCGTCATCATCCAGCAGCTTCAGGTCGGTCACTGGCATGGGAAGGCCGATGGTGCCGCTGTAGGCGGTGCTGTCGGTCGGGTTGCAACTGGCCGTGGGCGAGGTTTCCGACAAGCCGTAGCCCTCGACGATGGGGCACCCCGTCTTCTCCAGCCAGAGCTTGGCCGTGGCCTGCTGCACCGCCATGCCGCCGCCCACCGAGATGACAAGGTGGCTCCAGTCCACGGTGGTGAACTCGGCGTGGTTGGCCATGGCCATGAACAGCGTGTTGACGGCCGGAAAGCTGTGAAAGCGGTGGGCGCTCAGCTCCTTGAACATGGCGGGCAGGTCCCGCGGGTTGGGAATCAGCACGTTGGCACCACCCATGTGCATGGACAGCATCATGTTCGTGTTGAACCCGAAGATGTGATACAGCGGCAGCGCGCAGACGGTGACGATCTGCTCTCCCGCCGGAATCTTCTTGAGCGCCGGCTGGTACCAGGCCTCGCTCTGCAGGATGTTGGCCACCAGGTTGCGGTGCAGCAGGACGGCGCCCTTAGACACGCCCGTGGTGCCGCCGGTGTACTGCAGCACGGCGATGTCATCGGGGCCCAGCTTGGGCGCCTTGTAGGTGAGGCTGCGGCCCTTGGAGAGCGCATCGTTGAAGCGCACAGCGCCAGGCAGCTCGTAGGCCGGCACCATCTTCTTCACCTTGCGCACCACGTAGTTGACGATGCTGCCCTTGATGAGGCCCAGCATGTCGCCCATGGCGGCCAGGATGACGTGCTTGGTCGGCACGTGTTGGATGACCTGCTGCAGCACCGAGGCGAAGTTCTCGACGATGACGATGGCCTTGGCGCCGGAGTCCTTGAGCTGGTGCTCCAGTTCACGGGGCGTGTACAGCGGGTTCACGTTGACCACGACAAGACCCGCCCTCAGCACGGCAGCCACGGCCACCGGGTACTGGAACAGGTTGGGCATCATGAGGGCGACGCGGTCGCCCTTTTCCAGGCCCAGGCTCTGCAGATAGGCCGCCAAGGCGCGCGAGGCTTCATCGACCTGCGCGAAGCTGACGCTCTTGCCCATCATCAGGTAGGCGGGCTTGGCGGCGTTCTTCTTGAACGACGTGTCGAGCAAGTCGACCAGGCTGGGGTAGAGCGCCGTGTTGACGTCGCGCGGCACCTCGGCCGGGTAGTGCTTCAACCAGATCGGCTCCATGGCCCAGTCTCCTTTTTTTGTGGCCACGAATTCTGACCGAAGGCCGTCCGCCGGTTGCTCAGGGGATTCGATAGCGGGGCCTGGTGCGCCCGCCTGCAGCGGTCACTCCACCGCCTTCAACATGTCCTCCACCACCTTCTTCGCGTCGCCGAACACCATCATGGTTTTGTCCATGTAGAACAGCTCGTTGTCCAGGCCCGCGTAGCCGGCGGCCATGGAGCGCTTGTTGACGATGATGGTCTTGGCCTTGTAGGCCTCCAGGATGGGCATGCCGTAGATGGGGCTGCCCTTGACGTGGGCAGCGGGGTTCACCACGTCGTTGGCACCCAGGATGATGGCCACGTCCACCTGGCCGAACTCGCCGTTGATGTCTTCCATCTCGAAGACCTGGTCGTAGGGGACCTCGGCCTCGGCCAGCAGCACGTTCATGTGGCCCGGCATGCGGCCGGCCACCGGATGGATGGCGTACTTGACCGTGATGCCCTTCTCGGTGAGCTTGGCGGCCAGTTCCTTCACCGCATGCTGGGCACGCGCCACCGCCAGGCCGTAGCCCGGCACGATGACGACGCTCTCTGCGTTGCCGAGCACAAAGGCGGCGTCGTCGGCGCTGCCGCTCTTGACGTTGCGCTGGGCGGCGCCACCGGCTGCCGCCGTGGTGGCCTCGCCGCCGAAGCCGCCCAGGATCACGTTGAAGAACGAGCGGTTCATCGCCTTGCACATGATGTAGCTCAGGATCGCGCCCGAGCTGCCCACCAGCGAGCCGGAGATGATCAGCATCGGGTTGTTCAGCGAGAAGCCGATGCCCGCTGCCGCCCAGCCGGAGTAGCTGTTGAGCATGCTCACCACCACAGGCATGTCGGCGCCGCCGATGGGGATGATGAGCGTCACGCCCAGCACGAAGCCCAGCGCGACCACGATCCAGAACGCATGCGCATAGCCCGCCAGGCAGAACACCGCGCAGCCCCACAGCGCCAGCAGGCCCAGCAGCAGGTTCAGCCAGTGCTGGCCCTTGAACACCACCGGTGCGCCCTGGAACAGGCGGAACTTGCTGCCGCCCGAGAGCTTGCCCCAGGCGATGACGGAGCCGGTGAAGGTGATGGCACCGATGAAGGCCCCCAGCGCCAGCTCCAGCCGGTTGCCCATGGGGATGGGCGCCAGCGCCCGCGCGGCCACGCCGTCCTCGGCCGCGAGGCCGGCCAGTGCGGCATCCAGCGGCGGTGTGATGCCGAAGGCCGCCGGCTCGTACACCGCCGCCACCGCAATGGCCACGGCGGCCAGGCCGATCATGCTGTGGAAGAAGGCGACCAGCTCGGGCATCTTGGTCATCTCGACCGTCTTGGCCTTCCAGGCGCCGAAACCGCCGCCCACGACCAGCCCCAGCAGCACCCACACCAGGCCGGCGCCCGTGCCGGCCAGCTTGACGATGAGGGCCGCCGTGGTGAAGGCGGCGATGGTCATGCCGGCCATGCCGAAGACATTGCCGCGAATGGACGTGGTGGGGTGCGACAGGCCCTTGAGCGCCTGGATGAAGCAGACGCTGGCGATCAGGTACAGCAGCGTGACGAGATTGAGGCTCATGCCTTGCCCTCCTTGGCCGAGGTCGTGGCAACAGGCTTCTTGTCCTTCTTCTTGAACATCTCCAACATCCGCCGCGTGACGAGGAAACCGCCAAAGATGTTCACCGCCGCCAGCGCCACAGCCAGCACGCCCATGGCCTTGGCGAAGGGTGTTTCGGTCAGCGCCGCCGCCAGCATGGCGCCGACGATGACGATGGCCGAGATCGCATTCGTCACGGCCATCAGCGGCGTGTGCAGCGCCGGCGTCACCGTCCAGACGACGTGGTAGCCCACGTAGATGGCCAGCACGAAGATGATGAGATTGATGATGGTGTGGTCAACCAGTTCCATGGTCATGCCCTCGTGACGTGGCCGTCTTGCGTGACGCGGCAGGCCGCGACGATGTCGTCATCCAGCGGCACGGCGAACGTACCCTCCTTGGTGATGACGAGCTTGAGGAAGTCCAGCACGTTGCGCGCGTACAGCGCCGACGCATCGGCCGCGACGAGCGCCGGCAGGTTGGTCTCGCCGACGATGACGACGCCGTGCTTCATGACGGTCTTGCCGGGCTCCGTCAGCGGACAGTTGCCACCGGCCGGAGCGGCGATGTCGACGATGACCGAGCCCGGCTTCATCGCCTTGACCATGTCCTCGGTGACCAGCACCGGCGCCGCGCGCCCCGGGATCAGCGCGGTCGTGATGACGACGTCGGCCTGCGCCACACGCTTGGCGACCTCCACCTTCTGCCGCTCCAGCCAACTCGGCGGCATGGGCCGCGCGTAACCGCCCACACCTTCGGCCGCCTCCTTTTCCTCGGCGGTCTCGTAGGGCACGTCGATGAACTTGGCGCCCAGGGACTCGACCTGCTCCTTCACCGAGGGCCGCACGTCGCTGGCCTCGATGACCGCGCCCAGCCGCTTGGCCGTGGCAATCGCCTGCAGGCCCGCCACGCCCACACCCAGGATGACAACGCGCGCCGCCTTCACGGTGCCGGCCGCCGTCATCAGCATCGGGAAGAAGCGCTGGTACTTGTCGGCCGCGATCATCACGGCCTTGTAGCCGGCGATGTTGGCCTGGCTGGACAGCACGTCCATGCTCTGCGCGCGGGTGGTGCGCGGTGCAGCCTCCAGCGCGAAGCTCGTGAGGCCGGTTGCCGCCATGGCTGCCAGGCCGTCGCGGTCGAACGGGTTGAGCATGCCCACCAGGGCCGTGCCGGGCTTCATCAGCGCCAGTTCGTCGGCGCCCGGGGCTCGCACCTTCAGCACGAGCGCGCAGGCCAGCGCTGCAGCCTGGTCGACGATCTCGCAGCCCACGGCCTCGTAAGCGGCGTCAGGCACGCTGGCAGCCACACCCGCACCGGTTTCAATTCGCAACACATGGCCCTGGGCCTTGAGCTTCTTGGCCGTCTCGGGCGTGACGGCCACCCGTGTCTCTGCGGCCGCGCGTTCGCGCGGAACTCCGATCTGCATGGGGTCTCCTCCTCGGACAGGTGCGACTCAGCTTACACAATGCACGTGTCGTCCCACTTCGGGATTGCCACAAGAGGTTTCATGAGCACCACAGACCGATTTCGTCCCAGCGTGACCGTGGCTGCCGTGATCGCGAACGCCGGCCGGTACCTGCTCGTCGAGGAAGAAACGCCCGAAGGGCTGATGCTCAACAACCCGGCTGGCCATCTGGAGCAGGGAGAAAGCCCGCTGGACGCGGTGCTGCGCGAAGCACTGGAAGAGACTGCGCGGGTCTTCGTGCCGCAGCATTTCCTGGGCGTGTACCTGGCGCGTTTCGTTCGGCCGGCCCTTTTAGAGGATGTCACCTACGTTCGGCTGGCTTTTTCAGGTGCAGCGGGTGAGGCCATCGCCGGCCGCGCGTTGGACACGGGCATCCGCCGCACGCTGTGGATGACACTGGCCGAGCTGGCCGCCTGCCCAGAACGGCACCGCAGCCCGCTGGTGCTGCAGTGCGTGCAAGACCACGCGGCCGGCCGGCAGTTGCCGCTTGACACCCTGTTCGCCCACGCCTCGCTGCGGCAGCCACAGCGCAAGGGCTGAGCGTCCGGCACCCATGAGCGGCTCCGCTGACAGGCCTGATCGCAGCCTGCGGCGCCACCGCACCCCGGCTTGTGCAGTGAGCAGTCCCTGGCTGGACCCGGGCGTTACCAAGTTCCTGCACCAGGTCACAGGATGGCACCGCCTACTGGTGGCCTGCTGACCGCGCCGGGCGGCTTCACCCACACCCAGCGGAGCAACGACCGGCACATCGCCAGCAGCGGGCTGCCGCTCCACTGTCCGAAAGCCTGTCTGCCGCCAGCTGAGTGGCCCATTTGGGACAATCCAAAACCATGAGTTCCGCAGAAAAGAAGCACCGCGTCGTGGTCGGCCTGTCCGGCGGCGTGGACTCCGCCGTGACCGCCCACCTGCTCAAGCAGGCGGGGCACGAAGTTGTCGGCATCTTCATGAAGAACTGGGAAGACGATGACGACGATGAGTACTGCTCGACGCGCCAGGACTTCCTGGACGCCGCCTCGGTGGCCGACGTGCTGGGCATCGAGATCGAGCACGTCAACTTCGCGGCCGAGTACAAGGACCGCGTCTTCGAGAGCTTCCTGCGCGAGTACCAGGCCGGCCGCACGCCCAACCCCGACGTGCTGTGCAACGCCGAGATCAAGTTCAAGGCTTTCCTGGACCACGCCATGCGGCTGGGCGCCGAAAAAATCGCCACAGGGCACTACGCCCGCGTGCGCGAGCTGAACGGCGAGTTCCAGCTGCTCAAGGGGCTGGACCCGCTGAAGGACCAGAGCTACTTCCTGCACCGCCTCAGCCAGGCGCAGATCAGCAAGGCCCTGTTCCCGGTGGGCCACCTGCCCAAGACCGAGGTGCGCCGCATCGCCGCCGAGATCGGCCTGCCGAACGCCAAGAAGAAAGACTCGACCGGCATCTGCTTCATCGGCGAACGGCCGTTCCGCGAGTTCCTGAACAAATACCTCTCGCACCAACCCGGCCCCATCAAGGACGAGCGCGGCCGCAAGCTGGGCCAGCACGTGGGCCTGAGCTTCTACACGCTGGGTCAGCGCCAGGGGCTGGGCATTGGCGGCGTGAAGGACAAGGGCACACCGCGCGGCGGTGGTGAGCACGAGCCGTGGTTCGTGGCGGCCAAGGACATCCCGAACAACACGTTGATCGCGGTGCAGGGCCATGACCACCCGATGCTGCTGAGCCCGGCCCTGGTGGCCGACGACCTGAGCTGGATCGCCGGCCGTGCGCCGGCCCCCGGCCGTGCCGCGGCCAAGACCCGCTACCGCCAGGCTGACGCCGCCTGCGACGTCGGCTTCACCGCCGAGGGCCAGCTCTCGCTGAAGTTCCCCGAGCCGCAATGGGCCGTCACACCCGGCCAGAGCGCCGTGCTGTACGACGGCGAGGTGTGCCTGGGCGGCGGCGTGATCGCCCACGCGCTGGCGGCATGACCGCATTCGACCGCCTGCTGGCCCGCCTGGCCGAGCCCGGCGTGGTGCTGCGGCTGGCGGCGCTCGTGGTGTGTGCGATGGAGCTGGTGAGCGCCGGCGCCGCGCTGGCAGGCGCACGCACCGAACCGTACGACGGGCTGCTGTCCCGCCTGTGGAGTGCGGCCGGTGGCAGCGTGAACGACCGCGGCCTGCTGCTGCTGTGCGTGGCGCTCCTGCTGGCCTTCGTGGCGCTGATGTGGCGCCTGGCCAGCCAAGGCGGCAGCGTGGTGGCGGTGAACCGGCGGCTGGCCTGGCTGCTGCTGGTGGACCTGCTGGCCTTCGGCGTCACACCGGGCCTGCCCTTCCTTGTCACGGCGCTGGCCGCCGTGCTGCTGCCAGCGCGGCTGGCGCTGGGCTTCGGGTTCGCGCAGGTGCTGTTGAACACCGGCATCTACGCGGCGCCGCAAGCCACGGCATGGTGGGATCAGTTCGGCCTGCTGTCCTCCATGCTGGCGCTGCACGGCCTGGCCTTCGGCCTGGGCCGCATGGCCGCCGCCGAGGGCGAGAAACGCCGCTGGCTGCAGGCCGTGCTGGCCGAGCAGATGGCTGGTGAACAGCTGCTGGCCGAGCAGATGCGCTACAGCGAACGCATGACCATCGCCCGCGAACTGCACGACCTCATGGGTCATCACCTCACCGCACTCAACCTGCAGCTGCAGTTGGGCGGTGCCCTGCTGGCCCGCAATGACGCCAGCGGCGCCGGCCAGGCCATGGGCCGGGCCGAGGGCGTGGCGGCCCAACTGCTGGCGGACGTGCGCGAGGCCGTGTCGCAGCAGCGCAGCTCGCAGCGCATCGACCTCTCCGCCGCGCTGCAGGCGCTGGCCGAGGGCATTGCCAGCACCCGCATCGAACTGTCACTGGACGAGGCCGCCCGCGACCTCGGCCCCCGCGCCGCCCACGCCCTGCTGCGCTGCGTGCAGGAGGGCGTGACCAACAGTGTGCGCCATGCAGGCGCGCGGCGCGTGGGGGTTGAACTGCAGGGCCAGGGCGACGAAGTGGCCGTCAGCATCGACGATGATGGCCGGGGTGCGCCACACTGGCAGGCTGGCCGTGCCGGGGACTTCGGCAATGGCCTCTCGGGCATGGCCGAGCGCATGACCGAACTGGGCGGGCAGATGCGCGTGACGCGCACGAGCCCAGGTTTCCGAATCGAGCTGAGATGTCCGCGATGGATGTGATCAAGATCCTGCTGGTCGAAGACCAGCAACTGGTGCGCGAAGGCCTCAAGGGCCTGCTCGCGCTGCACGATGAACTCCGGGTCGTTGGCGAAGCCAGCGACGGCGCCGAGGCGCTGGAATGGCTGACTGCCGCTGCCGCGGAGGACATGCCGGACATCGTCCTGTCCGACATGCGCATGCCACGCCTGGACGGCATCGGCCTGATCCGCGCCCTGGCCGCGCGGGCCCTGCGCCTGCCGACCGTGCTGCTGACCACCTTCGACGACACCGCCGCTTTCGACGAGGCCGTGCGCGCCGGCGCACGGGGTTTCCTGCTCAAGGCCATCAGCCCCGAGACACTGGCCCAGGCGCTGCGCGACGTGCACGCCGGCGGCACGGCGCTGCGCCCCTCACTCACCACGCGCATGGAAACCAAGGGGGGCGAACGCGCCTTCACCGCGGCCGACCATCCGGACCCGCTGAGCCCCAAGGAGCTGCAGGTGCTGCGCCTGGTGGCCAGCGGCCGCAGCAACACCGAGATCGCAGGGCTGCTGGGCAACAGCGAGGGCGTCATCAAGAACCACTGCTCAGCCATCTTCTCCAAGATGGGCGTGCGCGACCGCACCCAAGCGGTGCTGCGCGCTATCGATCTGGGCTGGATCTGAGCGGCGCCGCTGCGGGCGCGGCCAGCTCCAGCACCCAATAACGCTGGAACCGGCCCGGCCCGCTCACGCAGGCCAGCCCGAAGTCCTGGAATTCGGCGGCCATCAGGTTCTCACAATGCGCCGGGCTGGCCAGCCATTGGGCCAGGGCTTCCTCCAGCGTCTCAGGGCCGCCCGCCAGGTTCTCGCCGGCCAGGCGCATCGCATAGCCGACCTCGCGCAGCCGGGCGCGCAGCAGGGTGCCCGCAGGGCCCACATGCTCGAGATGGTCACGGGCGGACAGCTCCAGCCCATGGCGGCGTGCTGACAGCTCCAGCAGCGGACTGGCATGCAGGGGCGCCGCCCCTGGCCAAGAACGATCGCCGCAGACCCGAGGCTGGACGCGCAAGGTGTTCAACGCGGCCATCGCAGCCGCGGCTTCCGGTTGGCAGTCAGCAGCCCGAACACTCACGCCGCAAAGGCCGAGCAGCAATAACAACAGCGCACGCATGACTTCATCCTAGTTGTTGACAGCGCCTGCAGGCAGGTTCCCACGGGTCATGACGATTCATCGCCTGTGCTGCGCCCAGCCCACGCCAATCCAGCATCAGGGTGTTGCCCACCCTTCACTCGTGGGAGATGGCTTTCCCTAGAACGGTTAGGCCGGCTTGCTGTAGACACTCAAGTCCCAACCCGCTGGGCAAGCTGGCGCATAACGCCGTAACCCGCGGCGATGCAACAGCAACTCGACTCACAAGGACGCAGCATGAAAACTCTTATCGTTCCGCTCTGCATCGCAGCCCTCGGGCTAGCTGCCAGTGCTGACGCGCAAGCAGGCCCCGCCCTGATCAGCGAGGGCTTTGACAACGTGGCCGACCTGGCCGCCAAAGGATGGATACAAACCAACCAGAGTTCGCCCGCCGGTACGACCGGCTGGTTTCAAGGCAATCCAGGCGTCCTCGGAGCACAGAGCGGCACAGCCAACTCCTATATCGGTGCCAACTATCGGAATGCAGCAAGCGGCGGCAGCATCGCCAACTGGCTCATCACACCGACCTTCAGCACGACCGCCAACGGGGTCATGAGCTTTTTTGCTCGCACCGACATGTTGCTGGGCCTGTTCAGCGACAGTCTGGAAGTACGCTTCAACGGCACCGGCAGCACCAACCTTGCCGACTTCAGCACCTTGGTGCTGTCCATCAACGGCACGCAGGCCATTGACGGTTTCCCCGACAGCTGGACCCAGTTCACGGCCGGCTGGGCAGGTACCGGGGGAACGACCCAGGGGCGCTTCGCCTTCGTTTACAGCGTTGCCAATGCCGACAGTGCCAACTACATCGGCATCGACAGCGTGTCGGTGAATTTGCCGGAACCCGCCAGCTTCGCGCTGGTCGGGGCGGCGCTGGCCGGCCTGGCTTTCGCACGCCGCCGCAAGGCCTGAAACCAAACTGTGGCGACGCAACCGCTGCCTGAAAACCTCCTGGCCCACTCACATTCACGCCGGGATGCAAACGCTCCACAAGAGCATGAAAGGAAGACCATGAAGCTACGCCAATGGCTGCCAGCGCTAGGGCTTGTCATCGCAGCCCCCGCTGTTCTGGCCCAGACTGCCCCGACACCGCCCGCCAGCCCTGAGCCGGTCGACGCATTGACCGTGGTGCGCGATGCGGCAACGGGCCGCCTGCGCGCACCGACCACTGAAGAAGCACAAGAACTGGCCCAGCAGCGCCAGGCTGCACAGGCCCGCAGCGCCAGCCGCATGCGCATCGCGGCAGCTCCGGTGGCTGGCCCTCTGATGCGCAACCACGCAGGAGGCGCAGCCAGTGTGCGCGTGACCGAGGACTTCGCCAGCCTGGTTGTCGCGACGCGCGGCGCCGACGGCAAGCTGCGGCAACAGTGCGTGACGTCCAAGCAAGCCGCTGAGGAAGCGATCGACCATGCCGGTCACGATCACGCCAAGGAGTAAGCCCCTCATGAAGCCCCTCCATCTGCGTGGCACGGCCCGCGCCACACTCGTCACCTGCGCCTTCGTCGGCCTGTCTGCCGCCCAGGCGGCCTCGGTCATTACCATCACGAGCCGCGACCCGGCTGGCGTCGGCTTCAACGATCCGACCCCCGTGGTCCCTGTGGGCGGCAATCCCGGCACCACGCTGGGAGAACAGCGCCTGTACGTGTACCAGTTTGTCGCCAACATCTGGTCCCAGGCTGTCGACAGCCCCGTCCCCATCACCGTAAGCGCGGGCTGGGAGGCGCTGGCTTGTACTTCCACCGGCGCCACTCTGGGCAGCGCCGGTTCCTGGAACGGCTGGCGCGACTTCCCCAACGCCCCCAAGGCCAACACCTGGTATCCCCAGGCCCTGGCCAACAAGCTGGCCAACGTCGGCCAGAGCCTGGCCGACTACTACGGCCAGTTGGACGACGGCACCGGCTACGGCAACGTCGACATCAAGACCCAGTTCAACGTGAACCTGGGCAAGACGGGCTGCCTCGACGGGTCTCCGTTCTACCTGGGTGTCGACGGCAACGTGCCCGCCGGGCAGATCAACTTCGTCGAAACCCTGCTGCATGAAATCGGTCATGGCCTGGGCTTCTCACTGTTCACAACCAGCAGCGCCACGGGTGCGCAGTTCGACAACCGGCCCAGCGTCTGGGAAGACTTCATGGTGGACAACACCACCGGCAAGCGCTGGACCCAGATGACCAACGCCGAGCGTGCCACGTCAGCCATCAACTTCCGTCAGCTGAGCTGGGCCGGCCAGAACACGACACTCGGTGTGCCTCAGGTGCTGGGCATGGGCTCGACCCCAGTGCCCGCCCTACGCATTGCCGGGCCGAGCGCAGGCACGATCGCCGGCACCAAGCAGTTCGGCACGGCAAACTTCGGCCCCAGCCTTGGCCAGAAGCCGGTGACCGGGGACGTCATGCCGGTCACCTCGCAGACCACGGCAGCCGGCCTCACCGGCCCCGGCTGCGGTCCGCTGACAGCCCTGGACAGCCTGGCCGTGCGTGGCCGCATCGCGCTGATCGATCGTGGCGTCTGCGGCTTTGCCGTCAAGGTCAAAAACGCCCAGAACGCTGGCGCCATCGGCGTGCTGGTTGGCAACACGTCGACCGGTGCGTTCGGCAACATGGGTGGCACCGATCCGACGATCACCATCCCATCGCTGATGGTGACCTTCGCTGACGCCAATGCGTTGAAGACGGCCACGGCCACCCGCAGCCGCACGGCATCGGGCGTGACGGCCAGCATGAGCGCCGTGCTCACCGGTGGCCTCTACTTCGGCACGGATGGCATGAACCGTCCGCTGCTGTACACGCCCAACCCGCGTGTTGCTGGCTCGTCGGTCTCGCACTGGGACACCTTCGCGTCGCCTGACCTGCTGATGGAGCCGTTCATCACCCCCAGCCTGGGCCTGATCCTCGGCCCGCCGAAGGACCTGACCCTCCCCCTGTTGAAGGATCTGGGCTGGTAAGCCCTTCTCCGTCGGCAATGCAAAAGCCTGGCGCTTGGCGCCGGGCTTTTTTGATCCTTCCACGAACCGGCCGGCGTGTCGGTGCGAAAGGCTGATCGAACGGCAGCCTGCGGCCCAAGATACATCCACCACGATCTTCAACAGCGCCGGCACGCCAGAGGCGAGCAGTGCGGCGAACTCCTCTAGCTAGCGGGAACCTGGTGCAGCTGTGGCGCCCGGCCACTGGCACACGGCCAAGCCTTGCTCGCGAACCATGTCCAAGGGCCACTGTTCCGGCAAATTTTGTGACGCGTTGATCTGCACCAGGGCAACCTGGCACTCGCTCATGCCGAATCGGGATTCGACCTTGCTGCGTTCTCAGGGACCGTCATGACGACTGAGCCAAAGTGCAGGTGCTGGCCGAATTCGCCGGGCACGGGCCACGCCAGCGCAGGGCCGTGGCGGCGGCAGGTGGCAGCGGCGCGCGGCCGTCCAGCGCTTGGCCGCGCATGCCGGTGAAGCTGGCCAGCACGGTCCAGTTGGCGGCCTGCAGGTACTCCAGCGTGTAGCGGGCGCCGGGCCGCAGGCTGCGGGTCTTGATCTGGTACTCGCCATTGACGATGGCGAAGCTCGGGCTGTCGCGGAAAGGCTGGGCCAGCGGCTCGCCCACGAACAGGCCCTGCCCGGGCCACTGTACGGCCTTCCAGTAGGCCTCGATGGCAGTGGCGCCGCGCCAATACTGGTCGATGAGCACCGAGGCACGCGAGAACTTCTGTTGCATGTTGCAGGGCTCCTCCACCGTGCCATAGCTGGCCGTGACACCGGCATCCAGCCAGGCGGTGATGGGCATCTGGCTGCTGCCGTCAGGCAGCACGCCACCGCTGGATGTGAGGGCATCGGCCAGCGCACCCGGGCGGAACTGCAGGCTGCCCAGGTTGGCCACGCTCGCCAGCCCGGTCAGATAGAACAGCACACCGCTCTTGCCGGACAGCGAATTGCCGCTGGCCGGGCCGGCGCTTTGGTCGACATAGTTCAGCGTCAGCGTGCCGCTCCAGGCCGACGGCAGGCCGGCGAAGTCGCTCCAGCGCACGCTGCGGTCAGCGTCCGTGGTGCGCACCAGCCAGCCTTCACCGGCCGGACGGGTGGCGTCGGCAGCCACGCCCCGGTTGATGACGGCCTGGGCAGCAACCAGTGTGCGGGCCCCCAGCAGCATCGATGGCCGGACCTGCAGGTCCGCCAGCGGACGGCGGGTCTCGCTGTCGTACAGCGGCGACGGGGCCGTGCTGGCGCACAGGGTGGCTGCCGGGCTGGGGTTGCAGTAGCGCGCGTCAAAGCCGAAGGCCATGGCGCTGGTGATGCCCATGCTGCAGGCGCCCACCACCCGGCTGGGTGCCGACCACGTGAGCAGCGTGGCCTGGGCGCCGGCAGGCAACTTGGCGTCGATGTCGGCTTTCAGCACCGCAAAGTCGGCCGCTGAAATCACGTCGCTGCCGGTGTTCACCCGCACGCGGATGAGATTCGTCGCAGGAACACCACGCGCAGCAAGGTAGGCGACACCCACGGATTCGCTCAAGGCATCCCCCTCCGCCACGACGACGGCGAGGTCAGCCGGCGCCAGACCGCTGGCGGGCAAGGTGAGCGTCAAAGTCTGGCCGACACCGCCCGCCCCCCCACCTCCTCCCATGGCAGCCGCGCCGCTGCCCCCACCCCCACAGGCACTCAATACGGCCACCAGCGGCGGGAAAAGGCAGAGGACACGTCGCATGACACGGATTCTCCACGCGCTCATCACCCCACGGTCCGCACAATTTTGGAGCGCACATGCACCTTCGCAGCCAACGAACCCGGGCTTACCCCAGTTTCATGCACCGCAGCGGGGCAATACATTCTCGGCACTCGACGCGGTTCCGGACTCCGGTCCAGGACCGCCGGGCGGGTTGTGAGGAGACAAGACAAGCGCAAACGCACCCGGTTGCTTCGTAACCCCGAAGACAATCACGACGGCCACCAAGGCACCCTTGGTGGCCGTTTTCTTTGTGCGCCTCGCCGGACTTGCTGCGCCGGATGCGGGCCAGGCCTGTCGCCCCTCCACGGGAACGGCGGTTGGCCAGGCATTGAGCCCGGTCAACATCGCCCGCTGGGCTGGCTGGGTACAGCCCGGCGTTCGGACCGGCACGACAGCCGCGCCCATTGTTGAAAGCTCAGGAATGCTCGACCTCGTCATCGTCGCCCTCGCCTCTCTGCTCGCCGGCTTCATCGACGCGGTGGCCGGCGGCGGCGGGCTGATCCTCACGCCTGCACTGTTCAGCACATTTCCCAACGCGGCACCGGCCACGCTGATGGGCTCCAACAAGAGCGCAGCCATCTGGGGCACGGGCTGGGCCACGCTGCAGTACGTCCAGCGCGTGTCCCTGCCCTGGCGCCGCCTGATGCCGGCGGCCGCGCTGGCCGGACTGGGCAGTTTCACCGGTGCCTGGGTGCTGACACGGGTCAGCCCCGAGGGCTTGCGCAAGGCGCTGCCGCTGGTGCTGCTGGCCGTCTTCGTCTACACGCTGGCCAAGAAGGACCTGGGCCGCGAACACAACCCACGCTTCACGGGCCGTGCCGAAGCGCTGGTGGCTGGCGGCATCGCGCTGGGCGTGGGCTTCTACGACGGCTTCTTCGGCCCGGGCACAGGCAGCTTCTTTGTCTTCCTGTTCGTGCGCGTGCTGGGCTACGACTTCCTGCACGCCTCGGCCACTGCCAAGCTGATGAACCTGCTGACCAATGCGTTCGCCATCGTGCTGTTCATCAGCAAGGGCCACGTCTGGTGGCAGGTCGCAGCGGTGATGGCGGTCACCAACGTCATGGGCAGCCTGGCCGGCACGCGGCTGGCGCTGCGGCACGGCGCGGGTTTCGTGCGGGGTGTTTTCGTCACGGTCGTCGGTGCGCTGATTGTCAAAACTGCCTGGGACGCCTTCCTCCGCTGATCTACGATCCAGCATTCACTGGAAGAGCCCCCACCAACATGTCTGTCGACCCTCAACTGCGCAATCTGGACATCGAGATCCCGACCCAGCCGGAGGTCCTGGTCAAGCTCTCGCTGCTGATGGCCGCCGAAGACATCGACCTTCAGGCCATGTCCTCGCTCGTCGAGACCGACATGGCACTGGCGGCGGCAGTCATGAAGGCCGTGAACTCGTCCTTGTACGGGTTGCGCGGCCGGGTGCAGACGGTGCACCAGGCCTTGACCTACCTGGGCATGCGCGAAGTGGCCGCCATCACCTTCGAGATGGGCTTGCGCGCGGCCTTCCCGGCAGCGGCCGAACTGGAATCCGTGTGGTCACGGGCATCGCAGCGCGGACTGCTGATGGGCCGCATGGGCCAGATGCTGGGCGTTGACCCCTGGGCCGCCCACTCGGCCGGCCTGTTCGAGGAATGTGGCAAGGCCGTGCTTTACCGCCACGCCCCCACGCACTACCCGGCCATGCTGCGCGCCGCCAAGCGCGATGCCGAACTCGTTGAACTGGAGCGCACGGCCTTCGGTGTCAGCCACGACGCCCTGGGCGCTGCGCTGTGCGAGAGCTGGGGGCTGGCGCCCGCCGCCGTGGCCAGCGTGCGCCACCATGTCGAGATCCAGACCACGCTGACCATGCCCGAGAGCCTGGCGCGGCGCAGCGTGGCCGCCATCTCGACGGTCGCCTGGGCGCTGTTGGACCACGCAGATCAGCTCGACGACATCGCCAGCCAGATCGCGCCGCAGGCGCAGCTCGACGAAACGCTGGTGCTGCGTGCCGCGCGCCGTGTGAATGAGCAGTTGCTGGCTGCGCAAGAGCACGGCCGCTGACACCACACTCAGGCCGCCAGGCTGAGCCTGTCCCGGCCGGCGTGCTTGGCGATGTAGAGCGCCTCATCCGCCGCCTGCAGCAGCGCCTGTGCGCTCAGGTAGGGGTGTGCAGGGCTGAAGGCGGCCAGGCCCACACTCAGCGTGAGGCTGCCCTGGCCATCGGGCAGGCGCAGTGTGCGCAAGTCGTCGCGCAGCTGCTCCAACACACCCTGGGCCTCAGCCATGCCGAAACCGGGCAACAGCGCCACGAACTCCTCGCCGCCCAGGCGGGCCACCACATCGGTGTCGCGCTTGAACCGCTCGTTCAGCAAGCCGGCCACGCGTTGCAGGGCTGCATCGCCCACTCCGGTGCCGTGAACGAGGTTGAACTCCTTGAACTGGTCCAGGTCCAGCACGGCCACAGCCAGCAGGGCGCGTTGACGCTGGGCACGCTTGAACTCGCGGCGCAGCGCCTCGTCAAAAGCACGCTGGTTGGCGATGCCGGTCAGCGCATCGGTGCGCACCAGATTCGCCATCTCCCGCCGGTTGGCTTCGAGCGTCGCCTGCGCCTCCAGCAGCAACCGGCGCTGCTGGGCCAGCTCGCGGCGGAGTTCATGGGCGTCCTGCTCCTGTTGCCTCAGCTCGCTGCGCACACGTGCCATGGCGTGTCCGATGCGTTCCAGCTCAGCGGTCCAGCGAGGCCTGGGCGGGGTCGGCGCGGACAGCAGCGGCACAACGCCGGATTCCATTGCCTCGCACCCCGCAGCCAAGCGGCGCAGCGGGCGCAGCAGCAAGGCCTCGACCAGCAGCAGCTGGGCACCGCTGAGCAGCAGCACCAGCCAGGCCGTGTGCACCAGCCCCTCGGCCAGAGGCGAAAACCCGTCCAGGCTCCATTCGAAGAGGCTGACCACGAGTGCTGTCAACAGCGGAACCGCCAGCGCGAGGCGCCCTCTCAGCGACCCCAGCGGGCGCGGGAGGGCGCGGCCTGGGGTTTCGGCGGCGGGGTCGGTGATCAAAGTCGGCACTGGCACATTCCAAATTGTCCCGGTCGGCCCGGCCGTCGTGCAATGCGGGAACCCCGGGGTGGCTCAGCCCGGCACCTACGCGGAGGAGCTCGTCCAGACGCCCTTGAGCGGGCCGCTCATCCGCA
>JBBIVU010000011.1:0-27086 GCA_037439585.1 Roseateles sp.
GCGGGTGAAGGCGCCACCATCGCCGGCCAGGCCGCCAGAGAGTGCCACGCCGGCCGGCAGCGCCTGCGTGAAGCCCTCGATCAGCCCGCTGCCGTTCACATTCACGCCTTGGCTCAGCACGAGCACGTCGTGCAGTCCGGGGGCTCGAAGCTGCTCTGCCAGCCGGATGCCCGCCGCGCTGGAGTCGGCCATGCCGCCGATGTCGGTGCAGGCCACGTGCAGTCCAGGGTGGTCGAAGTGCAAGGCGGTCACCACCAACTGCTCGTCTGTGACGCCGTCGTCACTGATTTCTCCAGCCGTGGTGCAGCCGGCCAGCTCGGCGGTCGGGAAGGCTTTCGTCAGCTGCTCGAGCAGGCCGGGTCGGGTCAGCGCCGCCACAGCACCGAACACCAGCACCAGTTGAGGTTCAATCTGGTTCAGCCGCGCCAGCTGATGGTCAGCGGGCGCCTGCGCAAAGGTGGCCTGGTCGATCAGCATGGGGCGTTTCCTGGGCGTGTGAATTGAAGCAGGCGGTCAGGGTGATGCAGGCTATTTGGCGCGCATCCGCTGGAGGGCGATGTCGTCCGGGTCATCCTGGAAGCGCTCGCCGATGAGCAGCACGGCCGGCAGATCCGCCAGGAAGGCGTCGACGCAGGCTGGGTCGAAGTGGCTTCCGCGTTTCTGCCGAAGAAAGTCCAGCGCCTTGTCCACGGGCCAGGCATGCTTGTAGGGGCGCGCCGAGGTCAGTGCATCGAACACGTCGGCCACGGCAACGATGCGGCCCGGCAGGGGGATGGCGTCGCCCGCCAGTCCACCCGGGTAGCCGCTGCCGTCGAACTTCTCGTGATGGGTCAGTGCCACCACAGCCGCCAGCTCCAGGAAGGGGCTGGTGCTGCCACGCAGGATCTCGTATCCGATGGTGGCGTGCTCACGCATCACCACCAATTCCTCGGGCGTGAGTCGACCCGGCTTGAGCAGGATGTGGTCTGGCGTGCCCACTTTGCCGATGTCGTGCATCGGGGCGGCCTGCAGCAGCAGCTCCTGCTCCTCGGGGGACTGGCCGAGCTGTGCAGCAATCAGCTTCGAGTAATGCGCCATGCGCATCACGTGAGCCCCGGTCTCGGGGTCGCGGTACTCGGCCGCACGCGACAGGCGAAAGATCGTGTCGCGCTCGCGCTCCAGAATGGTGGCAGTGGCCCGAGCCACCTCCACGGCCAGCCATTGAGCCCGGTCCTGCAACGCCTTCTGGCCCGCCCGAACGGCGAGCATGTTGCGGGAACGGGCCACGAACTCCATGCGGTCGACCGGCTTGGTCAGGAAGTCGTTCGCGCCGATCTGCAGCGCCTCGTACCGAACGGACAACTCGTGATTGGCCGTGATCATCAGGATCGGTGTCTGCTCGCGACCCGGTACCTTGCGCAATGCCTTGATGAAGCTGATGCCGTCCATCTGGGGCATCTGGAAGTCCACCACCACGAGATCCGGCTCGTGGGTGTTGCACCAAGCCAGTGCTTCCAGGGGATTCAGAAACTCGAGCGACTCCACGTCCGGCAACTGGCGACACATGACCTTGAGCAAGGTCAGGTTCACCTGGTTGTCGTCGACGATGATGACCTGCATGCCGGGGCTCCGAGGGACCAACGAACAGGATAAGCGCGCGATGGCGTGGCAGAGCGAGTCACCCGTCTGCGAGCCTGAGCCAGGCGGGATTCGTTCACGACTGAACTGTGCCTTGGCTCGTTGGGCTGCTGCAGGTTGCTGTGGCGTCTTGCGCGATGCCAAGAAGGGTGCCGGGTCAGCGGTATGGCCTGGGCTTGTATTCTGAGCTGCTTCAAAGACTTGAAACCCGCCCGTGCAGGTTCGCTCTTGGCCGAGTCAACCTTCCCCGCATCTCGGGCAACGGGCAAAGAGCACAGAAAAAGACGGCGGCTTCTTCAGGCCACGGGCGTCTTCGACAGCGCCCGTGCGCGGTCTCAAACCAATCCCTGCTTCGACGCCAGCACCGCCGCTTCGGCACGGCTGGACACGTTGAGCTTCTTGTAGATGCTCTTGATATGGTCGTTCACCGTGAACCACTTGATGCCCATGAGGTTCGCGATTTCCTTGATCGTGAAACCTTTGCTGAGATAGGTCAGCACCTCGCTCTCACGCGGCGTGAGGCGCTCCCACTCGGGCGGTGGGTCCAACGCCACGCCGCGGCTGTTCGTGAAAGGGGCGTGGGACGTGGAGAGCGTGCCGAAACCGGAGTTCAGTGGGGCGGTGCCGCTGTCGCTCGAGCTGGGGCGGAAATGGGACAGCAGGCGGCGCGCAATGGCGGGTGACAGCGGCGGCTGACCCCTCACGATGCGTTGAAGCTCCTCCACGAGCACTTCGAAACGGTCTTCCTTCAGCAGGTAACCGTCAGCCCCGCATTGCAGGGCGGGGAACAGGTGGTCGTCGTCCGAATAGAGGGTGGTGACGATCTTGATCGATGGCGAGCCGCTGAGCTCGGCCAGAAACTCCATGCCGTTGCCGTCCGGCAGTTCCAGGTCGACAAGGATGAGTTTGAACCCTGCATCGCTGGTGCTGTTGGCGCCGGTCTTGGCCACCTGCCGTCGCGCGTTCTCAAGGTCGCCAACTTCTGTGATCTCCATCGCGTCGCTGAAGCTCTCGCGCACCACGCGGCAAAGGAAGCTGCGGGCGACGGGGTTGTCTTCGATGATGAGGACTTTGACGGTCATGGCGCGATGCGTGCTGCGGCTGTCTGGTTGATTTTTGAATGTAGCGCACCGCCTCCGGGGAAACGTGGCGGTCTGCCGCAGGCCGAGCCCCCGTTTCAGGGTTCAAGGATTGGTGAGAACCAACTTGCCAACAACTTCTCGGGCAGCCATCCGGGCAAAAGCCGTCGGCAGTTCCTCCATGGGCAGCACGCGGTCGAGCACGGGCTTGATCTTGCCTGTGGCGTACCAGGCGGCGAGTTCGCCGAGCATCTTTGCGTTGCGCCCTGGTTCGCGTTTGGCGAACTCGCCCCAGAACACGCCCACCAGCGATGCGCCCTTGAGCAGCGCGAGGTTCAACGGCAGCGCGGGAATGGCGCCCTGGGCGAATCCGATGACGAGGTAGCGGCCGCGCCAGGCGATGGAGCGGAAGGCGGCCTCGGCCAAGTCGCCGCCCACCGGGTCGTAGACGACATCGGGACCCTGGCCTTGGGTCAGCGCCTTCAGTTCGTCACGCAGGTTGTGTGTGCTGTAGTTGATGGCCACGTCGGCGCCGAGGGATTGGCAGGCTTCGCATTTGGCGTCGCTGCTGGCAGCCGCAATGACGCGGGCGCCGGCAGCTTTGGCGATCTGGATGGCTGCCGTGCCCACGCCGCCCGCTGCGCCAAGCATCAACACCGTCTCGCCGGCCTGGAGGGCGGCACGGTCCATCAGTGCGTGGTGGCTGGTGGCGTAGGTGCAGATGAAGGCAGCGGCGTCCTCGAAGGCGAAGCCGTCGGGCAGGGGCATGGCCAGGTGGGCGGGGATGCAGACCTCGGTGGCAAAGCCGCCCAGCCCACCGAAGGCCGCCACACGCTGACCCACGGCAAAGCCCTTGACGCCTTCGCCGACCTCGGCGACGACGCCCGAGAACTCGGTGCCCGGCACGAAGGGCAGGGGGGGCTTCATCTGGTACTTGTTCTGCACGATGAGCAGGTCAGGGAAGTTCAGACTAGCGGCCTTGATCTGTACGCGGATCTGGCCCGCCGGCAGTGCGGGTGCAGGCAGGTCGCGCCACTGCAGGGCCTCAACGCCCACCGGGTTCTCGCAGAGCCATGCCTTCATCGACGTCTCCAGGTTTTGTGAGGCACCGATGATAGGAATCAAGGGGGATTCACCCGGTCTCGCAGGTGACGCCCTCCCTACAATTGGGACCATGCGCATCCTCATTTCCAACGACGACGGTTACCTCGCCCCTGGCCTTTCGGCCCTCGTGAAAGCCTGCCAGGGCCTTGGCGAGATCGAGGTCATCGCGCCGGAGCAGAACGCCAGCGGCACTTCCAACTCGCTGACGCTGAACCGGCCCCTGAACGTTTACCGTGCGGCCAATGGGTTTCGCTACGTCAGCGGCACCCCGTCGGACGGTGTGCACCTCGCGCTGACGGGCCTGCTGGGCTACCGGCCCGACCTCGTGCTGTCGGGCATCAACAACGGCGCCAACATGGGCGACGACACGCTCTACTCGGGCACGGTCGCTGCAGCCACGGAAGGCTATTTGTTTGGCATCCCGTCCATCGCGTTCTCGCAAGCTGAAAAGGGCTGGGGCGATATCGAAGCGGCGGCTCGCACAGCGCGAAGTGTGGTGGAACAAGTGATTGCAGGCGGTCTGGACAAGGCCTTCCTTCTCAACGTGAACATCCCGAACCGGCCGGATGCCGACACGCTGCCGCGCCGCATCACGCGTCTCGGTCGGCGCCACTCGAGCGAAGGCATCATCGAGCAGGTGAATCCGCGGGGTGAAACCATCTACTGGATCGGTCCTGCTGGCGACGCCAAGGATGCGGGCGAGGGCACGGATTTCCACGCCACGGCGAACGGCTTGGTGTCCATCACGCCGCTGCAGGTCGACCTGACCGAGCACGCCGCTCTGGGCGGTTGGGCGCAGCGCCTTGGCCTCTGAATGTCCGCCCCCAAGCGCTTTCCCGCCAGCCTGAAAGTGGCTGCTGCGCCACAGCGCGAGCTGCTGATGCCGCAGCGTCATCTGCGCCAGGCCACGGCCGATGCCGCGCGGCTGGCCCGGCCGAGCGGTGCGGGGTTGGACAGCGGCGCCGTGCGCCAGCGCATGGTGGGCCGGCTGCGTGCCGAAGGAAGGTTCGACGAGCGCGTGCTGGCTGCCATGGCCACCGTACCCCGCCATGAATTCGTCGACAGCGCGTTGGCCGCCCAGGCCTACGAAGACACGGCGCTGCCGATCGGGCATGGCCAGACCATTTCCAAACCCTCGGTGGTCGCCCACATGCTGGGCTTGCTGATGGCGGGAGACGGGGCCAGACAGCGGGGCATGCTCGGCCGTGTGCTGGAGATCGGTACCGGCTGCGGGTACCAGGCCGCCGTCATTGCCCTGCTGGCCCGCCAGGTCACGTCCATCGAGCGTTTGCAAGGTTTGCACGACAAGGCCAGGCTCAACCTCCAGCGCCTCGCGTTGCCTCGCACGCCCCGCCTGGTGTGGGGTGATGGCCGGATGGGCCACTCCGCCAGTGGCCCGTTCGACAGCATTATTGCAGCTGCTGGTGGGGAGGACATCCCGCCGGCTTGGATGGAGCAGTTGGCGCCAGGTGGGCGCCTCATTGCGCCCACGGCCTCTGGCAGCCGGGGGCAGGTGCTGGTGGTGTTGGATCACGTGCTCGATCGCGGTGTGTCCCGCTGGGTGCGCAGTGAGCACGAGGCGGTGCTCTTCGTCCCTCTAAAATCCGGCGTCGTCTGACGGGGCCGACGGCGCACCGCGCCACACAATCGTGTTCGGCCCTCAACGTGCCTCAGCCACACGATGTCCAATAGCTTGCGCCTCTTCCTTGTCCTCACCACCTCCCTGCTGGTCAGCGCCTGCGGCACGTCGCTGCATCGGGCACCCGTGGAAGACCGAACCTCCCAGGTGTCCAGGCCTGGGGCTCCGTCGCAGGCCCCGGTTGTATCTGCAGCCCCTGAGGTCAAGCCCCTGCCCGGTGCCGAGAATGCTGGCAAGCCAGGTTATTACGCGGTCAAGCCGGGCGACGCGCTGATCCGCATCGCCCTGGACAACGGCCAAAGCTGGCGCGACGTGGCCAAGTGGAACAGCCTGGAAAACCCCAACCGCATCGAAGTGGGCCAGGTGTTGCGCGTGGTGCCGCCAGGTGCAGATGCCTCTGCCGTGACGGCCAAGCCCGTGATCGGTGCTGCCAAGGTCGAGTCCCGGCCGCTGGATGCCAAGCCGCCTGCTGCTGCGCCCAGTACGCCTGCTGCGGCTTCGTCGCCGGCGTCCGGCAGCGCGCCAACTGTTGCGGCAGAAGAGGATGGCCTGGCCTGGAGCTGGCCCGTGTCGCAGCCGGTCAGCGCCGGTTTTGACGAGCAGCGCAACAAGGGCCTGGACTTTGCCGGCAAGCCGGGCGACCCGGTGCTGGCCGTTGCCGATGGCCGCGTTGTCTATGCCGGATCGGGCTTGCGTGGCTACGGCAACTTGGTCATCATCAAGCACAACAACACCTACCTCACGGCGTACGCCCACAACCGGGCGATGCTGGTCGAGCAGGACCAAGCCGTACGCAAAGGCCAGAGGATTGCCGAGATGGGTTCCACCGAGAGTGACACCGTCAAGCTGCACTTCGAAGTGCGCAAGCTCGGCAAGCCGGTCGATCCGGCCAAGTTGCTGCCCGCCCGCTGAGGGCGCGCAAGTTCCCTCTCCCATCGGGCCAGCGATCACGTCATGAAACGCGCTGCGCCCACGGTCAACGGCGATGACAGCGCAGGTCGCGAACCCGGTGGTGTGTTGCCTGCGCTGGCTGCCGGGCCCGTCGGGTCTTCGTCCGGCGACGACGATGCCCAGGCGCTGCGCAGTACCGCTGGCGATGGCGAGTTGGGCAACGCATTGCAGGCCTACCTGAGAGACATCCGCAGGACGCCGTTGTTGACGCCGCAGCAGGAGTTCGATACGGCCCTGGCCGCCCGCGCCGGTGACTTCGAGGCTCGGCAGTCGATGATCGAGCACAACCTGCGCCTGGTGGTCAGCATCGCCAAGAACTACCTCGGCCGCGGCTTGCCGATGAGCGACCTCATCGAGGAAGGCAACCTTGGGCTGATGCACGCCATCGGCAAGTTCGAGCCGGAGCGAGGCTTTCGCTTCTCCACCTACGCCAGTTGGTGGATCCGCCAAGGCATCGAGCGTGCCTTGATGCACCAGGCACGGCTGGTGCGCTTGCCAGTGCACATCGTGCGCGAACTCAACCAGGTGCTGAAAGCGCGCCGCGCGCTGGAGGCCTTGCAGAGCGCGCAAGGCGCTGAGGGGCGCGTGCGGGCCGAGGACGTTGCCCAGGCCCTGGGGCGGCCGGTGGAGGAGGTGGCCGAACTGCTGGCCTACGCGGAGTTGCCCAGCTCCCTGGATTCGCCGGTTGACCGTGGCAGTGAGGGCGGCGAGTCCATGGTCGACCTCGTGGCCGACGACCAAGCGGTCGATCCGATGGGCCTGCGCCTGTCGCACGAGGTCGAGGCCTTGCTTCAGCATGGGCTGGCCAGCCTGAACGAGCGTGAGCGCGAGGTGCTGGCGGGCCGCTACGGGTTGTCCGATCGCGAGCCCGAGACCTTGGACGTGCTGGCCGTTCGCCTCAAGCTCACGCGCGAGCGCATCCGGCAGATCCAACTCGAGGCGCTGAGCAAGCTCAAGCGCAACATGATGCGTCACGGCGTGGACCGGGATTCGATCTTCTGACGCTTCCCGCTGTCCTCGGATAATTCGGGGATGAATCAGACAACGGATTGGCTCAAGGTCGAGAGCCTGGAGCTGGAAGCGCAGGGCGTGGCGCACAACGCCGAGGGCAAGGTGGTCTTCATCGACGGGGCCCTGCCGGGCGAGGTTGTGAAGGCCCAGATCTCGCGGCGCAAGAACAACTGGGAGCAGGGCCAGCTCACCGAGATCAAGAAGGAAAGCCCGCTGCGCGTGACGCCGGGCTGCCCGCACTTCGGCCTGCATGCCGGCGCGTGCGGTGGTTGCAAGATGCAGCACCTGCACGCGGGTGCGCAGGTGGCCGTCAAGCAGCGGGTGGTGGAAGACCAGCTGTGGCATCTCGGCAAGGTCAAGCCCGAGGTGCTGCTGCGGCCCATCGAAGGCCCGACCTGGGGCTACCGCTACCGCGCCCGTTTCTCGGTGCGCTACGTGCAGAAGAAAGACGCGGTGCTGATCGGTTTTCACGAGCGCAAGAGTCGCTACGTGGCCGACATGCAGGTCTGCAAGGTCGTGCCCAAGGTGGTGAGCGACTTGTTGATGCCGCTGCGCGAGCTGATCTCCCGCATGGCCGAGCGGGACCGCCTGCCGCAGATCGAGCTGGCCATGGGCGACGAGGTCATCGCGTTGGTGCTGCGCCACCTCAACCCGCTGCCGGAGGGCGACATCGCCTTGCTGCGCGAGTTCGGCGTCCAGCACGGTGTGCAGTGGTGGCTGCAGCCCAAGGGGCCGGACACGGTCAAGCTGTTGGACGAAGGCGGCCCGCAGCTGGCCTACGCGCTGCCTGAATTCGGGGTGCGCATGCCCTTCAAGCCGACCGACTTCACGCAGGTGAACCCGCACATCAACGCAGCTTTGGTGGGGCGTGCTTTGCGGCTGCTGGCAGTGCATAAGGACGACCGCGTGATCGACTGGTTCTGCGGTCTGGGCAACTTCACGTTGCCGCTGGCCACGCAGGCGCGCGAGGTGCTGGGCATCGAGGGCAGTGAGGCGCTGGTGCAGCGTTCGCGTGAGAACGCCACGGCCAACGGGCTGGCGCACAAGACGAGCTTCGTTGCGCGCAACCTGTTCGAGATGACGCCCGAATTGTTGGCGGCGGATGGCGCGGCCGACCGCTGGCTGATCGACCCGCCGCGCGAGGGTGCCTTCGCGTTGGCCAAGGCGGTGGCCGACATCGCGCAAGACCCGACGCTGGCGCCGGGCTGGAAGGCTCCCAGGCGCATCGTCTACGTGAGCTGCAACCCGGCCACGCTGGCACGGGATGCTGGCTTGCTCGTCAACGTGGCGGGCTACCGCTGCACGGCAGCCAGCGCGGTGAACATGTTCCCGCACACGGCCCACGTGGAGAGCATCGCGGTCTTCGACCGCTGAGGTCATGCGGTGTGCGCGCCGCAGGGCAGCGGCGCGGACCGGGTGCGTCTTCGCGTAAGTCCGGGGTGTCGTTTTCGGCAAGGTGGACAAAATGGATAAACACAATTTGTTTAGTTGTGTTTATCGATAACTACCGACCTGGAGACTGGAGGCTGCCCGTGTTCACCCGACTCAACTTTGCCCGCCTGCTGGGTGCCGCTTGGCTGGCGCTTTGCCTGACGGGCGGCGCCCACGCGCAGCCCGATGGTGCGGCCATGCCCAGCGTGCCCAAGCGGGGCGTCAACATCGTGGGCTACGACCCGCTCTGGACCGACCCCGCCAAGGCGCGCTTCCAGCCGCGCCACATGCAGGCCATCCGCGATGGCGGCTTCGATCACGTCCGGCTCAACCTCCAGGCCTTCGTGCACATGGACGCCGAGCATCGCTTGCCTGCTGCTTGGCTGAAGCAGTTGGACGCCCTGGTGGATGCGGGGCTGAAGGCGGGCCTGCAGGTCATTCTTGACGAGCACAACTTCACCGAGTGCGCGAAGGAGGTGGCGGTCTGCCGCGCCCAGCTCCAGGCCTTCTGGCGTCAGATCGCGCCCCGCTACCGCGGCGCACCCGACGCGGTGATCTTCGAGATCCTGAACGAGCCCAACGGCGCCGCCGATGCGATCTGGAACGACATGCTGGCCGAGAACCTGGCCATCATCCGCGAGACCAACCCGACGCGCCGGGTCATCGTCGGCCCCAAGTTCTGGAACTCGCTCGATCACCTGGACAGCCTGAGGCTGCCCGATAGCGACCGGCAGCTGATCGTCACCTTCCACTACTACACGCCCATGGAATTCACGCACCAGGGTGCGAGCTGGACGCCGCAGTTCCAGAAGCTGTCCGGCGTCACCTGGGGTACGCCAGCCGAGCACGAGAAGCTGCAGCAGGATTTCGACCGCGTGAAGGCCTGGTCGGACCGACGCCAGCGCCCCATCCTGTTGGGCGAGTTTGGCGCGCTGGAAAGCGCTGGCATGGCCCAGCGCGTGGCATGGACGGCGGCTGTCGCGCGGGCCGCCGAGGCGCGCGGCTTCGGTTGGTCGTACTGGCAGTTCGATTCGGACTTCGTGCTCTGGGACATGAAGGCCGACGACTGGGTCAAGCCCATCCAAGGCGCGCTCGTGGGGCGGACCGTGGGTGCAGCAGCGCCGGCGCGTGACCCCGCGCTGGACTACCTCATCAACACGCCCCGCGCGACGGCGTGGTCGGTCTACGGCGAGGGCCAGTCCACCCAGCAGGTGCCCTGTGCCACCACTGGCAAGACCTGCCTGCGCGTGGCCTTGGCTGGCGCCAAGCCGAATGCCTGGGACATTGGTGCCGTCATGCCGCTGCAGGGTGACATCGCGAAAGGCGACAAGCTGCAGGCCCTGCTGTGGGCGCGGCTGGACACGGAAGACCCGAAGGCCAAGGCGGTTGTGCCACTGCTGCTGCAGCTCAGCTCGGCGCCGTACACGGCCGTGGTGTCCGGCCAGGTCACGTTGACCAACAAGCTGGAGGCCGTCGTCGTCAGCGGCGTGGCGGCGGAGGGCTTTGCGGCCGGCACGGTGAACCTCGCGCTGCAACTGGGCCAGGTCGGCCAGCCAGTGGTGTTGAGTGCGCCCTACGTGCTGAAGAACTACAAGCCGGCGGGGAAATGAAAAAAGGCGGCCGAAGCCGCCTTTGTCATGGATTTGCGCGAGGCGTGGTGGTGGGTCAGTCGCGGTCGCCGCCGAAGATGCCCAGCAGGGACAGCAGGCTCTGGAACACGTTGTAGATGTCCAGGTAAATGGCCAAGGTGGCGGTGATGTAGTTGGTCTCGCCGCCGTCCACGACGCGCTTGATGTCGTACAGCATGAAGGCCGAGAAGATGCCCAGCGACATCACCAGCATGGTCAGCATCAAGGCCGACGATTGCAGGAAGATGTTGGCGATGCCCGCAACGATCAGGATCACGGCGCCCACCACCAGGAACTTGCCCATCGAGGACAGGTCGCGCTTGATGACGGTGGCGAGGCTGGCCATCGTGAAGAACACGGCCGCAGTGCCGCCGAAGGCCGTCATCACCAGCGACGTGCCGTTCTTGAAGCCCAGCACGTAGCCCACCAAGCGCGACAGCATCAGACCCATGAAGAACGTGAAGCCCAGCAGCGCGGCCACGCCGGTGGCGCTGTCCTTGGTCTTCTCGATGACGAACATCAGGCCGAAGGCGCCGACGAAGAACACGATGGCGCTCATGCCCGGGCTCATCATGCGGAACAGGCCGGTGGAAACGCCGATCCAGGCGCCCAGCACCGTCGGCACCAGGGACAAGGCCAGCAGCCAGTAGGTGTTGCGCAGCACGCGTTGGCGGTCGGCGGCCAGCCCCGTGCCAGCGTAGCCGAATTGGGTTTGCAGGCTTTCGTTCATGACAATCCTCCGAGAGAGAAATGGAAACCGCGCCGATTCTAGGGCGGGGTCAGGGCCGCTACATTGGGGCCTCTCCTTTCCAAATCAAGACCATGAAACAGCAATCTCTCCTCGAACTGGCCGATGTCAAGCGCGTCGCAGCGGCGGCCGAAGCCCACGCACTCGAAAAGGGCTGGGCCGTGTCCATCGCCATCGTCGATGCTGGTGGCCACCTGCTGTGGCTGCAGCGCCTCGACGGCGCGGCTGCGATCTCGGCCCAAATTGCCCCGGCGAAGGCTCACACAGCAGCCCTGGGACGGCGTGAGTCCAAGGTGTACGAGGACGTCATCAACCAGGGCCGCACCTCCTTCCTGAGCGCCCCGGGCCTGCAGGGGCTGCTTGAAGGCGGTGTGCCGATCCTGGTTGATGGCCAGTGCATCGGTGCAGTGGGCGTGAGTGGCGTCAAGTCGATGGAAGACGCCGAGATCGCCAAGGCCGGCATCGCCGCCCTGTGAGGCGTCACAGGGTGGTCACGAAGCCTCCGTACTTACCCCAGTCGGCTATACTCGATGGGTTTATCTGAACCCACCTCGCTGCCCGGCGCAAACCCCTCAGTTTCTTGAGCTGATCCGTCCTCTGGACGGGGTTGCTGCCGGCCACGCGCGCCACTTGCGGAGACCCCTGTGCTGACCGACCTGCTCCATCCCCCTCAAGCAATCCTGGCTCTGGCGGATGGGACGGTGTTCCGAGGCCAGTCCATCGGCGCGACCGGCCAGACGGTCGGCGAAGTCGTGTTCAACACGTCGCTGACCGGCTACCAGGAAATCCTCACCGACCCCAGCTACTGCCGGCAGATCGTCACGCTGACGTATCCGCACATCGGCAGCTATGGCGTCGCTGAAGAGGACGTCGAGGCCAGCAAGGTGTTTGCCGCCGGCCTGGTCATCAAGGACCTGCCGATCCGCGCGTCCAACTTCCGCGCCGGCAAGACGCTGGACGCCTACCTGCGCGAGCAGGGCACCGTGGCCATCGCCGGCCTTGACACCCGCCGCCTGACCCGCGTTCTGCGCACCCAGGGTGCGCAGAACGGCGCGATCCTCGCGCTGCCGGCCGGCGAAGTGCTGACGCAGGCCCACATCGACACGGCCGTTGCCGCCGCCAAGGCCGCGCCGTCCATGGCCGGCTTGGATTTGGCCAAGGTCGTCAGCCGTGCCGCCAACGAGACCTGGACGCAGACCGAGTGGAAGCTCGGCAGCGGCTACGGCGTGCAGACTGACCCGAAGTTCCATGTCGTCGCCTACGACTTCGGCGCCAAGAACAACATCCTGCGCATGCTGGCCGAGCGCGGTTGCAAGATCACCGTCGTGCCGGCGCAGACGCCCGCCAGCGCCGTGTTCGAGCTGAAGCCGGATGGCGTGTTCCTGTCCAACGGCCCTGGCGACCCGGAGCCCTGCGATTACGCCATTCAGGCGACGGCGCAGCTGGTCGAGTCCGGCATCCCCGTCTTCGGCATCTGCCTGGGCCACCAGATCCTGGCGCTGGCCTCGGGGGCCAAGACCTTCAAGATGAAGTTCGGCCACCATGGCGCCAACCATCCAGTGAAGGATCTGGACAGCGGCCGCGTCGGCATCACCAGCCAGAACCACGGCTTCGCGGTGGACCCCGACACGCTGCCGGCCCACCTGCGCGCCACGCACATCAGCCTGTTCGACGGCACGCTGCAGGGCATCGCCCGCACCGACAAGCCGGCCTTCTGCTTCCAGGGCCACCCGGAAGCCAGCCCCGGCCCGCACGACATCGCCTACCTGTTCGACCGCTTCATCGGCCTGATGTCCAAGGTTTGAAGGAGCGAGCGATGTTCGGCATCACCGACCTCGGCACCTACCTCGCGGCGGCGATCTTCATCATCCTGCTGCCGGGGCCCAACTCGCTGTACGTGCTGTCCGTGGCCGCCCAGCGCGGTGTGCGCGCCGGCTACACGGCCGCGTGCGGCGTGTTCGTGGGCGACACGGTGCTGATGACGGCGGCCGCCGCCGGGGGGGCGTCGCTGCTGATGGCCAGCCCGCAGATCTTCTTCGTCGTGAAGATGGTCGGCGCCATCTACCTCGCGTGGATCGGCATCCAGCTGCTGCGCGGTGGTGTGAAAAGCTGGCGCGGTGAAGCGCAGGCCGAGGCGCCGCGCCTCGTCGATGCCAGCCAGCCGTTCCGCAAGGCGCTGGTCGTCAGCCTGCTGAACCCCAAGGCCATCGCCTTCCTGCTGTCGTTCTTCATCCAGTTCGTCGATCCGGCCTACCCGCATCCCGCGCTGACCTTCCTGATCCTGGGAAGCATCATCCAGGTGCTGAGCTTCATCTATCTCTCGACGCTGATCTTTGCCGGCGCCCGCCTCGCGGCGGCCTTCCGTGCACGCCGTCGTCTCTCCGGCGCCGCCAACGCGGGCGTCGGAGCCCTTTTCGTTGGATTCGGGGCCAAGCTGGCCACGGCCACCCTCTAAAAAGTTCCAAGAGCGCAGACCGCCATGCCGAAACGTACAGACCTCAAGAGCATCCTCATCATCGGCGCCGGCCCGATCATCATCGGCCAGGCCTGCGAGTTCGACTACTCCGGTGCCCAGGCCTGCAAGGCGCTGCGCGAGGAGGGCTACAAGGTCATCCTGGTCAACAGCAATCCGGCGACCATCATGACAGACCCGGACACGGCCGACGTCACCTACATCGAACCCATCACCTGGCAAGTCGTCGAGAAGATCATCGCGAAGGAGCGGCCTGACGCCGTGCTGCCGACCATGGGCGGCCAGACCGCGCTGAACTGCGCGCTGGACCTGCACAAGCACGGCGTGCTGGCCAAGTACGGCGTCGAGATGATCGGCGCCAACGAGGTCGCCATCGAGAAGGCCGAGGACCGCCTGAAGTTCAAGGACGCGATGACCAAGATCGGCCTGGGTTCGGCCAAGTCGGGCATCGCGCACACGCTGGAAGAGGCCTGGGCGGTGCAGAAGCAGATCCATGCCGAGATCGGCGGCAGCGGCTTCCCCATGGTCATCCGCCCCAGCTTCACGCTGGGCGGCACGGGTGGTGGCATTGCCTACAACCCGGAAGAGTTTGAGACCATCTGCAAGCGCGGCATCGATCTCTCGCCGACCAACGAGCTGCTCATCGAAGAGAGCCTGATCGGCTGGAAGGAGTACGAGATGGAAGTCGTCCGCGACAAGGCGGACAACTGCATCATCGTCTGCTCCATCGAGAACCTGGACCCGATGGGCATCCACACCGGCGACTCGATCACCGTGGCGCCGTCGCAAACCCTGTCCGACAAGGAATACCAGCTGCTGCGCAACGCGTCGCTGGCCGTGCTGCGCGAGATCGGCGTGGACACCGGCGGCTCCAACGTGCAGTTCTCCATCAACCCGAAGGACGGCCGCATGGTCGTCATCGAGATGAACCCGCGCGTGTCGCGCTCCTCGGCACTGGCGTCCAAGGCCACCGGCTTCCCGATCGCCAAGGTTGCCGCCAAGCTGGCCGTGGGCTACACGCTGGACGAGCTGAAGAACGACATCACCGGTGGCACCACGCCAGCGTCGTTCGAGCCCAGCATCGACTACGTCGTCACCAAGATCCCGCGCTTCGCCTTCGAGAAGTTCCCGATGGCCGACTCGCGCCTGACGACGCAGATGAAGTCGGTCGGCGAGGTGATGGCCATGGGCCGCACCTTCCAGGAATCGTTCCAGAAGGCGCTGCGCGGCCTGGAGACCGGCATCGACGGCCTGACCGAGCGTTCGACCGATCGTGAAGAGATCGTGCAGGAGATCGGCGAAGCCGGCCCCGAGCGCATCCTCTTCCTGGCCGACGCCTTCCGCATCGGCATGACGCTGGACGAGATCTACGAAGAAACCGCGGTGGACCCGTGGTTCCTGGCGCAGATCGAGCAACTGGTGCAGATCGAAGGCGACCTGAAGGGCCGCACGATCGAATCCATCACCGAGGCTGAGCTGCGCCTCTTGAAGACCAAGGGCTTCTCCGACAAGCGCCTGGCCAAGCTGCTGGGCACCCACCAGCACGAGGTCCGCGCCCGCCGCCACGCGCTGAACGTGCGTCCGGTCTACAAGCGCGTCGACACCTGCGCTGCGGAGTTCTCGACGCAGACCGCCTACATGTACTCCACGTACGAAGGCGAGGGTGCCGAGTGCGAGGCAGCACCGACGGACAAGAAGAAGATCATGGTGCTGGGCGGTGGCCCGAACCGCATCGGCCAGGGCATCGAGTTCGACTACTGCTGCGTGCACGCGGCCCTCGCGATGCGCGAGGACGGGTTTGAAACGCTGATGGTCAACTGCAACCCCGAGACCGTCTCGACCGACTACGACACGTCCGACCGCTTGTACTTCGAGCCCGTCACGCTGGAAGACGTGCTGGAGATCGTCGACAAGGAAAAGCCGGTCGGCGTCATCGTGCAGTACGGCGGCCAGACGCCGCTGAAGCTGGCGCTGGACCTGGAGCGCGCCGGCGTGCCCATCATCGGCACCACGCCCGATTCCATCGACATCGCCGAGGACCGCGAGCGCTTCCAGAAGCTGCTGCACGAGCTGGGCCTGAAGCAGCCGCCCAACCGCACGGCGCGCACCGAAGAGCAGGCCATCACGCTGGCCAACGAGATTGGCTACCCGTTGGTGGTTCGCCCCAGCTACGTGCTGGGCGGCCGCGCGATGGAGATCGTGCACGGCGACAAAGACCTGGAGCGCTACATGCGCGAGGCCGTGCGCGTCAGCGAGAAGTCGCCTGTGCTGCTGGACCACTTTCTGCAGGACGCCGTTGAGGTCGACGTGGACTGCATCTCCGACGGCGTCGACACGATGATCGGCGGCATCATGGAGCACATCGAAGCGGCGGGCATCCACTCGGGCGACTCGGCCTGCTCGCTGCCCCCGTACACGTTGGCCGCCGACGTGCAGGACGAGTTGCGCCGCCAGACGGCTGCGATGGCCAAGGCGCTGAAGGTCGTCGGCCTGATGAATGTGCAGTTCGCCATCCAGGGGGACGTGACCAAGGGCCTGGAGCACTGCACGATCTACGTGCTGGAAGTGAACCCGCGCGCGTCGCGCACGGTGCCTTACGTGAGCAAGGCCACCGGCCAGCAACTCGCGAAGATCGCCGCCCGCTGCATGGCCGGCCAGAAGCTCAAGGACCAGCGCGACCGCAAGGGCCGCGTGCCGGCCGAGGTCGTGCCACCGTACTTCAGCGTCAAGGAAGCCGTCTTCCCGTTCAACAAGTTCCCGGGCGTGGACCCCATCCTCAGCCCCGAGATGCGTTCGACCGGCGAAGTGATGGGAGCAGCCCGGACATTCGGCGAGGCGATGCTCAAGAGTCAGATCGGTGCGGGTTCGCGCCTGCCGCGTTCGGGCAACGTGCTGATCACGGTCAAGAGCGGCGACCATGCCCGCGCCGTTGCCATCGCCCGGGACCTGCACGGGCTGGGCTTCGGTATCGTCGCAACCAAGGGCACAGCGGCAGCCATCGCCGAGGCCGGCGTGCCGGTCAAGCTGATCAACAAGATCAAGGACGGCCGCCCGCACATCGTCGATGCGCTCAAGGGCGGCGACATCCAGCTGGTCTTCACGACAGTGGACGAGACCCGCACGGCCATCGCTGACAGCCGCTACATCCGCCAGGCGGCGCTGGCCAACCGTGTCACGTATTACACGACGATGGCCGGCTGTGAAGCCGCCGTCGAAGGCATGAAGCATCAGAACGGTCTGCTCGTGCAATCCCTGCAGGAGCTGCACGCGGAACTCGCCTAAACTGTGTTCAACAGTTCCGCCGCAGCAGCCTGAATCCGGGCTGCAGCGGCGGAATTCATTTCGCCCTTCGAGTTTTGTTTTGACATGACGACCATTCCCCTGACCAAGCGAGGCGCCGAGGCGCTCAAGGCCGAGCTGCACCGCCTCAAGACCGTCGAGCGTCACGCCGTCGTGCAGGCCATCGCCGAGGCGCGTGCCCAGGGCGACCTGAGCGAAAACGCCGAGTACGACGCGGCCAAGGACAAGCAGGGCTTCATCGAAGGCCGCATCCTCGAAATCGAAGGCAAGCTCGCGGCGGCGCAGATCATCGACCCGTCCACGTTGGATGCCGGTGGCCGGGTGGTGTTTGGTGCCACCGTCGACTTGGAGGAAGAGGCCAGCGGCACCGAAGTCACCTACCAGATCACCGGTGACGACGAGGCGGACATCAAGCTGGGACGCATTTCCGTTGGCTCTCCCATCGCGCGGGCCTTGATCGGCAAAGAGGCTGGCGATGTGGCCGAGGTGCAGGCACCCGGCGGCATCAAGCGCTACGAGATCGTCGAAGTTCGCTACCAGTGATGTTGGTCCGGGTCCAAGCTGTGCTGGCCGCCCTGTGGGGCGGCTTTTTGCTGTGTGTGGCCTTCGGTGCGGCGCCGAGTGCGTTTGCCGTCCTGGAGCGTGCCAACGCCGGGCTCTTTGTGGCGCACCTGTTCGCTGTCGAAGCGCAGGTCAGCCTGGCGGCAGCGCTGGTGCTGATGCTGCTTGAGCGCCGCCTGGCGCGGGATGCGGCAGATGCCGGCGTTCCGGGGGGCGTGTTCTCGTCACGCCTGCTGCTTCCCGCAGTGGCGCTGTTTTGCACGATCGCCGGGTACTACGGTGTGCAGCCCCTGATGGTGCAGGCCAGGTCGGGTGTCGGCGTGGCCTCGTTCGCCACGTTGCACGGCCTGTCGCTGGCCTTCTTCGGCGTGAAGGGCTTCGCGGTGCTGGCCCTGGCGTGGGTCGTCAGTCAGCGGCGTTCTTCTTGACGCTGGTCATCCGGCGCTTGGCGCGTTTGATTTCGCCACCTTGTGCCACACGCTCGTTCCCCAGCACCTTGAGCTTGCTCACCTGAGGGCGGCCATTGCCGCTCTTGGAGAACTTCACGATCTTCACGACACGCGGCCCGGGGCGGGCGTCCGTGCGCTCGGGCGCGACCTTCTCGGGCATGGGGCGCCACAGCACCAGCAACTTGCCGATGTGCTGGATCGGCGCGGCGTTCAGCTCATCGCACAGCCGGGCCAGCATCGCTTCGCGGGCCGTGCGGTCATCGCCCAGCACGCGCACTTTGATCAGACCGTGTGCGTTGAGCGCGGCGTCGGTCTCCTTGACGACGGCCGGTGTGAGGCCGTCGCCGCCAATCATCACGACGGGGTCGAGATGGTGGGCATCGGCGCGCTTGTCCTTGCGCTGGGCAGGGGTCAGGATGATTTGAGGCATCACCGTATTATCCCGTAGGCATGAAAACTCAAACCAAGAGCAAGAAACTCAACAAGGCGTGGTTGAACAACCACGTCTCCGACCCCTATGTGCAGCAGGCGCAGAAAGACGGCTACCGGTCGCGCGCGGCCTACAAGCTCAAGGAGATCGACGAGGAGCTCAAGCTGATCAGACCCGGCCAGGTCGTGGTCGATCTGGGTGCGACGCCCGGGGCCTGGAGCCAGTACCTGCGGCGCAGGTTCGCACCCAAGGAAGCCGGGCAGGGTGGTGCGGCAGTGGGGCAGCTCAACGGCGCCATCATTGCGCTGGACCTGCTCGAGTTCGAGCCCATCGAGGGCGTGCAGTTCATCCAGGGCGACTTTCAAGAAGACGCCGTCCTGGCCCAACTGGATGAGGCGCTGGGGGGGCGGCCTGTGGATGTGGTGGTGTCGGACATGGCGCCCAATCTGTCCGGCATCGCCGTCACCGACGGCGCCCGCATCTCCAACCTCATCGAACTGGCGGTGGACTTCGCGCAGACGCACCTGAAGCCAGAGGGGGCGTTGGTGGCCAAGGTGTTCCATGGCAGCGGCTACAACGAGCTCGTCGCGCTGTTCCGTGCCCACTTCAAGACGGTCAAGGTCGTGAAGCCCAAGGCGTCGCGTGAGCGCTCTTCCGAGACATTCTTGGTCGGTATCGGCTTGAAAGCCCCTTGATCCCAGGGCCGCTTCTCTTGCGTCACCTAAAATCGCCCCCACAGTCCTGAAACCCGCGCTGGGCCATCAGGGCCAAGGAGTCGCAGTGAACAATCAATGGTTTTCTAAGTTCGCCGTCTGGATCGTGATCGCCCTCGTGCTGTTCACGGTCGTGAAGCAGTTCGGTGGCACCACCGCGCCAGGCAAGCAGGTGACGTATTCGGAGTTCCTGGACATGGTCCAGGCGCGGCGCATCAAGTCGGTCACCTTGCCTGACGGATTCGCTGGCGATGTCTTTGCCGAAGACAACGAAGGCAACAAGCTGCGCACGCTTGCCACGGCCAAGGATCAGGGCCTTGTGGGCGATCTTCGCAACAACGGCGTGAAGTTTGACGTCAAGCCGCGCGAGGAGCAGAGCTTCCTGATCAGCATGCTGATCAACTGGGCGCCGATGCTGTTGCTGATCGGTGTCTGGGTCTATTTCATGCGCCAGATGCAAGGTGGCGGCAAGGGCGGGGCGTTCAGCTTCGGCAAGAGCAAGGCCCGCATGTTGGATGAGGCGAACAACTCGATCACATTCGCGGACGTGGCTGGCTGCGATGAAGCCAAGGAAGAGGTCAAGGAACTGGTCGACTTCCTGAAGGACCCCCAGAAGTTCCAAAAGCTCGGTGGCCGCATCCCGCGTGGTGTGTTGATGGTGGGCCCTCCGGGTACCGGCAAGACGTTGTTGGCCAAGTCCATCGCGGGTGAGGCCAAGGTCCCGTTCTTCACGATCTCGGGTTCCGATTTTGTGGAGATGTTCGTCGGCGTGGGTGCGGCCCGGGTGCGCGACATGTTCGAGCAGGCCAAGAAGAGCGCGCCCTGCATCATCTTCATCGACGAAATCGACGCTGTCGGTCGTCACCGCGGCGCAGGCCTGGGTGGCGGCAACGACGAACGTGAACAGACCCTCAATCAGATGCTGGTTGAGATGGATGGCTTCGAGACCAACCTTGGTGTCATCGTGATTGCCGCCACCAACCGGCCGGACATCCTCGACCCAGCGTTGCTGCGCCCGGGCCGTTTCGACCGCCAGGTCTACGTGACGCTGCCCGACATCCGTGGCCGCGAGCAGATCCTCAACGTGCACATGCGCAAGGTGCCGATCGGCCAAGACGTCAACGCGTCCATCCTGGCCCGTGGCACGCCGGGCATGAGCGGAGCCGATCTGGCCAATCTGGTGAATGAAGCCGCACTGTTCGCCGCCCGGCGGGGTGGGCGTCTGGTGGAGATGATCGACTTCGAGCGTGCCAAGGACAAGCTCTACATGGGCCCCGAGCGCAAGAGCATGGTCATGACTGAGGACGAGAAGCGCGCCACGGCCTACCACGAGTCGGGTCACGCCGTGGTGGCGGAGATGCTGCCCAACACCGACCCAGTCCACAAGGTCACCATCATGCCGCGCGGCCGTGCGCTGGGCGTCACCTGGCAACTGCCCGAGCGCGACCAGCACAGCCTGTACTTCAAGCAGATGCTCAACAGCATCAGCATCATGTTCGGGGGCCGCATCGCCGAGGATCTGTTTGTCAATGACATCTCCACAGGTGCCTCCAACGACTATGAACGTGCCACCCGGATGGCGCGTGACATGGTCACCCGCTACGGCATGAGCGAGCTGCTGGGCCCCATGGTCTACGCTGAGAACGAGGGTGAGGTTTTCCTTGGCCGCAGCATGACCAAGACGGCCAACATCAGTGAAAGCACGCAGCAGAAGGTTGATGCCGAGATCCGTCGTATCCTCGACGAGCAATACGCCTGGCGCAGAAGATCCTGGAAGACAACCGTGACAAGGTCGAGGCCATGACGGCCGCGCTGATGAAGTGGGAAACCATCGATCGCGAGCAAATCCTGGACATCATGGCTGGTCGCCCGCCGCGCGAGCCCGGGGGGACGCCCACTTCTCCCAGCAACGGCCCGACCGGCGGCACGCCGCCAGTCAGCACGGATGGTGCCCCCGCAGCAGCCTGATCTGCATCTGCACACGGGCCCGGCATCAGCCGGGCTTTTTCATTTCATGCCACGAACATGCATTGGCAGACGCGCCGTTATCGCATTGACCTGAGCCGCCCACGCGTCATGGGCATCGTCAACGTGACCCCCGACTCCTTCTCGGACGGCGGCCGACATGACGACGCTCGTGCAGCGATCGCCCATTGCGAGCGCTTGGTGCGGGAAGGTGCCGACATCCTCGACATTGGCGCCGAGTCCACCCGTCCAGGTGCGGCACCTGTGGACGCCGGTCTCGAATGGGCCCGTTTGGCGGGTGTTCTGGCTGCGGCAGTGACGCTGGGTGTGCCAGTCTCGGTCGACACCTGCAAGCCTGAGGTCATGCAACGGGCCTTGTCGGCAGGCGTGGACATCATCAATGACATTCAGGCCCTGCAGGTGCCCGGTGCGCTGGCTGCCGTGGCTGGCAGCGGTGCAGGCGTCTGCTTGATGCACATGCGAGGCGAACCGGCTTCCATGATGGCGCTGGCCGACTATGTCGACGTGGTGGCGGAGGTTGGCGAATTTCTGGCTGAACGTGCCCGTGTTGTGCAACGTGCTGGCATCGCCTCGGAGTGCATCGCGCTCGATCCGGGCTATGGCTTTGCCAAGACGGCCGATCACAACCTGCGCCTGCTGGCAGGCCAGCGCCGGCTCACCGAAATGGGCTATCCGCTGCTGGTCGGTTGGTCTCGCAAGCGCACGCTGGGTGACATCACCGGCAGGCCGGTGGACGAGCGACTTGCAGCCAGCTTGGCTGCTGCCTTGCGCGCCGTCGCTGCGGGAGCCGGTGTGATTCGTGCGCACGATGTCCCTGCCACCGTGGACGCACTGAAGGTCTGGGCCGCCGTCGATGCGGCGACAATTCGAGCCACTGCATGAAAGGAAGAGCTCGATATGGGCCGCAAGTATTTCGGAACGGACGGCATTCGCGGCACGGTGGGGCAGGCGCCCATCACCCCTGATTTCATGCTTCGCCTGGGACATGCTGTTGGCCGCGTGCTGCGCAAGGAGGCGAAGCGCCCAACGGTGCTGATCGGCAAAGACACGCGCATCTCGGGCTACATGATCGAGTCCGCCCTTGAAGCTGGCTTTGCGTCGGCGGGTGTCGATGTGCTGCTGACAGGCCCGCTGCCGACCCCAGGGGTGGCTTACCTGACGCGTGCGCTGCGGCTGGATCTGGGCGTGGTCATCAGTGCCTCTCACAACCCGTTTGCGGACAACGGCATCAAATTCTTCTCGGCCAAGGGGGAGAAGTTGCCGGACGCCTGGGAGTTGGCCGTGGAGGCGGCGTTGGAGGAGGCGCCTCAGTGGGTGGATTCCGCCAGCCTCGGTCGAGCCCGGCGCCTGGAAGATGCGCGCGGCCGCTACATCGAGTTCTGCAAGAACAGCTTCGGTTCCGACCTCACGCTCAAGGGGCTGAAGATCGTGGTCGACGCCGCACATGGCGCGGCCTACCACGTGGCCCCTGATGTCTTTCACGAACTGGGCGCGGAGGTCATCTCCATCGGTTGCAAGCCTGATGGCTTCAACATCAACGCAGGCTTTGGTGCGACTTCACCGGGCGCGCTGGTCGAGGCCGTCAAAGCCCACGGCGCAGACTACGGTGTGGCCCTGGATGGTGACGCGGATCGGCTGCAGTTGGTGGATGCCCAGGGGCGCCTCTACAACGGGGATGAACTGCTGTACATCATGGTGGCAGACCGGCTGAGCCAAGGCCTTCGTGTGGCTGGTGCCGTGGGGACGTTGATGACCAACATGGCCGTTGAGCTTGCGTTGCGCTCTCGTGATGTGGAGTTCGTGCGGGCCAAGGTGGGTGATCGCTACGTGCTCGAAGAGCTGGCGGCGCGCCGCTGGCAGCTCGGGGGGGAGGGCTCCGGCCACTTGTTGGCACTGGACAAGCACACCACGGGTGATGGCATCGTCAGTGCGCTGCTGGTGCTCCAGTCAGTTTGCCGCAGTGGCCGCAGTCTGGCGGAACAACTGGCGGGTGTGGACCTGTTCCCGCAGACGCTCATCAATGTGCGCCTGCAGCCTGGCCAGGATTGGAAGGCCAACACCCGCCTTGCGGCCGAGCAGGCTGCCGTGACTGCAGAGCTGGGTGACAAGGGGCGGGTGCTGATCCGTGCATCAGGCACCGAGCCGCTCCTGCGAGTGATGGTTGAGGCATCGGATGCAGCCGTGGCGCAGCGCTGTGCGCAGCGGCTGGCCGACGCCGTGTCGGCCTGACGCGGACTGACGTCAGAAGCAACAGGAGGGCCGTCCGAGAGGGCGGCCCTTTTTGCGCGCGGTTGTTCGGCTTATTTCTTCGGCGGCATCAGCACGCGATCGATCACGTGCGCGACGCCGTTGGTGGCGACGATGTCGGCCTGCTGCACGACTGCGTCGTCCACGGTGATGAAGCTGCCCGCCTTGGCCAAAGCGAGGTTGGCACCCTGGCGAGTCTTGACGGCCCCCGCCTTCACATCGGCGGCCATGGTGCGGCCGTTCAGCACGTGATAGCTCAACACGGACTTCAGTTGCACTGGATCAGACGCGAGTGCTTCCAGTGTCTTGGCCGGCACGGATTTGAAGGCTTCGTCACTGGGAGCGAACACTGTCAGCGGGCCACCAGTGCGCAACTCGTCGGCAAGGCCGGCCTGGACAATCAAACGATTGAACGTGCTCAGTTGCGGGTCGCGGGCCAGCGTGTCAGTCAGCGGAGCGGGAGCAGGTGGGGTGGCGCATGCGGCCAGCAGTGCGCTGGCAGCCAGGACGATCAGCGACGAGCGACGGTTCATCGGCAACTCCGGTGGGGATGAAATGATGCCTTGGCACTCTAGGAGTCGAATGTGACCATCACATGAATTGAAAATGACACTGTCACAAATCCAGGCAAAGGCCTTCCCGCGGGTCGGTCGGAGGCCATCCAACGGGAGGGTGTGACGGCGAAAGTCACCGAACCGTCATATTTCGTCTCTAGCATTCGGAGCATCCTCTAAAGCCGCTTGCGGAAGGTGTTTCAGATGAACTTTGTCCATGTCAGCAAGTCGATTGCGCTCACCGCGGGCCTGATCGGCGCTCAGGTTGCCCTCGCTCAGGACGTCACCGGCGCGGGCGCGACCTTCCCTGCGCCCATCTACGCCAAGTGGGCCGATGCCTACAACAAGGCCACCGGAGCGCGCATCAATTACCAGTCGGTAGGCTCCGGCGCTGGCATCCGCCAGATCAAGGCCAAGACGGTCGACTTCGGTGCTTCCGACATGCCGCTGAAGGATGACGAGCTGGCCAAGGACGGCTTGGTTCAGTTCCCGACAGTCATTGGTGGCGTGGTGCCGGTGGTGAACATCAAGGGTGTCGCCCCGGGCCAGATCAAGCTGACTGGCACCGTGCTGGCTGACATCTATCTGGGCAAGATCACCAAGTGGAACGACGCGGCCCTGACTGCGCTGAACCCTGGTGTGGCGCTGCCTGACACGACGATCGCGCCGGTAGCGCGCGCCGACGGCTCGGGCACGACGTTCATCTTCACGAACTATCTGTCCAAGGTCAGCGCGGAGTGGAAAGAAAAGGTCGGTGAGGGCACAACCGTCAAATGGCTGGCCGGCACTGCGGGCAAAGGCAACGAAGGCGTCGCGGCATTTGTTCAGCGGCTGCCCAACTCCATCGGCTACGTCGAGTACGCCTATGTGAAGCAGAACAAGATGACCTACGTCCAGTTGAAGAACAGGGACGGTCAGTGGGTCAACCCGAGTGACGACGCCTTCAAGGCGGCCGCTTCCGGTGCCGACTGGAACAAGACTTTCTACCAGATCACCACCGACCAGCCGGGCAAGGCGGCATGGCCCTTGACCAACCCGACCTACATTCTGATGTTCAAGTCGCAAGACAAGGCGGCCAATGCGAGTGCAGCGCTCAAGTTCTTCGACTGGGCTTATGGCAACGGCGACAAGATGGCGGATGACCTCGACTACGTGCCGCTGCCCGCCGCCGTGAAGGACCTCGTGCGCAAGCAATGGGCCGAGCACATCAAGGATTCGTCCGGCAAGTCCATCGCCTATAAGTGAGCTTTCGACGGTGACCAGGGCCCGGCGTGAGCCGGGCCTTGTCACTTGGTGCCGCGCCGGCTCTCTCTTTGCCCCGACCAACCGGAGGTTCCTTGGCCGCCATACTTCCTTCCGGCAGAGCCGGCGCTGATCGCAGCGAACCTCAACCGCACTCCATGAAGCCGCAATCCCCGCGCCGCCGTGTCGCCCCCTGGGCTGACGCCCTCTTTGCTGCTCTTTCGCAAGGGGCTGCGTGGCTGACTTTGAGTCTGATGGTTGGCATCATCTTGTCACTTGTCGTCGGTGCTGCACCCGCGCTGAAGGCCTTTGGCCTGGGTTTTTTGACCAGCGCGGAATGGGATCCAGTCCAGGAGAAGTTCGGTGGTTTGGTGATGATCTACGGCACGCTGGCCAGCTCCCTGATTGCGCTGGTCATCGCCGTTCCCGTCAGCTTCGGCATTGCGATCTTTCTGACGGAGCTCTCGCCGAGCTGGCTCAAGCGTCCGCTGGGCATCGCCATTGAACTCCTGGCGGCCGTCCCGTCCATCGTTTACGGCATGTGGGGCCTGTTGGTGTTTGGGCCCATCTTGGCCAAGTTTGTGCAGCAGCCCTTGCAAGCCATTTTCACGGGTGTGCCCCTCATCGGGGCTCTCTTCTCGGGTCCACCGGTGGGCATCGGCATCCTGTCGGCCGGCATCATTCTGGCCATCATGATCATTCCCTTCATCGCTTCGGTGATGCGCGATGTGTTCGAGGTCACGCCGCCGATGTTGAAGGAAAGCGCCTACGGCCTGGGGGCGACAACCTGGGAGGTTGTGTCGCGCGTGGTCTTGCCCTTCACCAAGACGGGTGTGGTCGGCGGCATCATGCTCGGCCTGGGGCGCGCGCTGGGCGAGACGATGGCGGTCACCTTCGTCATCGGCAACATGAACCAGCTGAATTCGCTGTCGGTTTTCGAGGCCGCCAACAGCATCACTTCCACGCTGGCCAATGAATTCGCCGAAGCCGGCGAAGGTCTGCATCAGGCCTCGCTGATGTACCTCGGCCTGGTGCTGTTCCTGATCACCTTTGTGGTGCTGTCGGTCTCCAAGCTGCTGTTGGCCCGCTTGAAGAAAAGCGAAGGAGCTCGTTCATGAGTACTCTGGACGCCGGCCGCCTGGCCATGCATGCCAAGCGCAAGCGTGTGAACTTCATCGCGCTGACGCTCTCGCTGGGGGCGATGGCCTTCGGTGTGTTCTGGCTGATCTGGATTCTTTTCGAGACCATCTACCTTGGTATCGGTGGACTCACCTTGGCCACCTTCACCCAGATGACGCCACCCCCTCAAGCGGACGGGGGCGGGCTTGCCAACGCACTGTTCGGGAGCCTGGTGATGGTGGGCCTGGCCACGCTGGTGGGTACGCCCATTGGCATCCTGGCCGGCGTCTACCTTGCCGAGTACGGCCAGAAGAACTGGCTGGGCAGCGCGGTGCGTTTCATCAACGACATTCTGCTGTCAGCGCCGTCCATCGTGGTCGGCCTGTTCGTGTACGCCGCCATCGTGGCGCGGTTGAAGAGCTTCTCTGGCCTGGCCGGTTCCCTGGCGCTCGCGCTGCTCGTGATCCCCGTGGTCATCCGCACGACGGAGAACATGCTCAGCCTTGTGCCCAATGCGCTGCGCGAGGCTGCTTACGCGCTCGGCACGCCGAAGTGGAAGGTCATCCTGTCCGTCACGTTGAAGGCTGCCAGCGCGGGTGTGATCACCGGCATCCTGCTGGCTCTGGCTCGCGTGTCGGGTGAAACGGCGCCGCTGCTGTTCACCGCACTGTCCAACCAGTTCTGGACGAGTGATCTCAGTTCTCCGATGGCTAGCCTGCCCGTCACCATCTTCAAGTTTGCGATGAGCCCCTATGAGAACTGGCAGAAGCTGGCCTGGGCCGGGGTCTTCCTGATCACCGTCGG
>JBBIVU010000012.1:0-26790 GCA_037439585.1 Roseateles sp.
CGAGCCCAGCAGGCCGGCCAGGCCCAGCACCTCGCCGCGCTTGAGCTCCAGGTCGAGCGGGTGCAGCGCGCCGCGCCGGGTCAGGCCTTGCGCCTTCAGGACCGGGGCGCCGGTCTTCGGGGCGCGGCTGTCCAGGCGGGTGGGTTGCTGGTCGGGCGGCGCGCCCACCATCTTGTTGACCAGTGCCAGGCGGCTCAGGTCGGCGGCCAGGTATTCGCCCTCGGTTTCGCCGTTGCGCATCACCGTGACGCGGTCGGCCAGCGCGTAGGTCTGGTCGAGGAAATGGGTGACGAACAGGATGGCCAGGCCCTGGTCACGCAGGCGGCGCAGCACGGTGAACAGGCGCTGCACGGCGGCGTCGTCCAGGCTGGACGTGGGCTCGTCGAGGATGAGCACGCGGGCGGAGATGCGCAGCGCGCGGGCGATGGCGACCATCTGCTGGATGGACAGCGAGTAGCTCGACAGCGGCGCGGTGACGTCGATGGCGATGTCCATCTGCGACAGCACGCGCTTGGCTTCGGCGTTCACTGCCGGCCAGTCGATGCGGCGCCCACCCAGCCACGACGTCCGCGGGAAGCGGCCGGCACAGATGTTCTCGGCGACGCTGAGGTTGGGGCAGAGGTTGACCTCCTGGTAGACGGTGCGGATGCCGTGGGCCTGGGCGTCTTCGGTGCGCTTGGGCTGGATGGGCTGGCCGTCGAGGGTGATGGTGCCGGCGTCGGGTTGGTAGAGGCCGGTCAGCACCTTGATCAGCGTGGACTTGCCGGCGCCGTTCTGGCCCATCAGCGCGTGGACTTCGCCGGGGAAGAGGCGCAGGCTGACGTCGGTCAGGGCTTTGACGCCGGGGAAGGATTTGTGGATGCCGGAGAGTGCCAGCACGGGTTCGGTTGTCATTGCGTACTTCTCGTTGCCGCGTGAGTGCGGTGCCGGGATTTCGCCCCGGCGGGCGAATCACTTTCTGGTCCGCCAGAAAGTAACCAAAGAGCTCCCCCCGACCACATCGCCGCAAGCTTCGCAAGCGGTGCCCTGCGCGGGCCTCGGGTTCCGAGCAGGGCACCGCTCGAAAGGGGCGACGGAGCAGGGGCGACTTTTTGCCTTCTTTTTGGTCGCTCAAAAAGAAGGTCCCCCGCCGGGGCGAACTCCCGGCTGGGCCTCGCCAGAAAGCCCCAGCACCGAGCCACGGTCAGTACTTCCGATTCGGCAATTCCTTCGCCGCCACCTCCGCCGGGAACACCCCTTCAGTCACGGTGATCCGCTTCTCGATCAGCTTCTTCGCCACCACGTCCTTGGCCAGCTGCATCAACTGCGGCCCCAGCAGCGGGTTGCACTCCACGGTCACGTTCAGCTTCCCAGCCTTCATGGCTTCAAAAGCTCCGCGCACCCCGTCGATGGAAATGATCACGATGTCCACCCCCGGCTTCAGCCCGGCTTCCTCGATCGCCTGAATCGCACCAATCGCCATGTCGTCGTTGTGCGCGTACAGCACGTCGATCTTCTTGTCGCGCTGCTTCAGGAAGGACTCCATCACCTCCTTGCCCTTGGCGCGCGTGAACTCGCCGGACTGCGAACGGATGATCTGCAGCTTCGGGTTGGCCTTGATGCCTTCCTCGAAGCCCTTCTTGCGGTCGATGGCCGGCGCCGAGCCCACGGTGCCCTGCAGTTCGACGATGTTCAGCGCGGCGTTCGGGTTCTTGGCGGCACGCTCCACCAGCCACTTGGCGGCCTTGCGGCCTTCCTCGACGAAGTCGGAGCCGATGAAGGTGACGTACAGCGACGGGTCGGCGACCTTGACGGCACGGTCGGTCAGGATGACGGGGATGCCGGCGGCCTTGGCTTCCTTCAGCACGGTGTCCCAGCCGCTCTCGACGACCGGCGAGAAGGCGATGACGTCGACCTTCTGCGCGATGTAGCTGCGGATGGCCTTGACCTGGTTCTCCTGCTTCTGCTGCGCGTCGGCGAACTTCAGCGTGACGCCGGCTTCCTTGGCGGCGGCCTTGATGGACGCGGAGTTGGCGGTGCGCCACTCGCTCTCGGCGCCCACCTGGCTGAAGCCCAGGGTCAGCGGTGCCGCCAGGGCAGCAAAAGCGGGCAGGGCCAGCGCGGCGGCGAGCAGCGTGCGGCGGGCGAAGTGCTTGGGGGTCATGGGCTTGTCTCCAGGGGTGAATGGGGGCCGGGTGCTGTCTAGCGCAGCAGCCGCAGGCCGTAGAGCCCGCCGGCGATGGAGCCGGGCTGGGCGACGAATTTGACGGTGAGCTTGCCCCCAGCCGTGCGCACGAGGTCGGCGGGCAGCAGGAAGTCTCGCGTGTAGAGCTCGTCCGCGCCATCGGGTCGGGCCAGCACAATCTCGGCGATGCGCTGGCCGTTGACGAACAGGTTGAAGCGGCGGCCGGCGTCGCCGGTGGCGAAGCTCAGGCGCAAGGCGCGCGCTTCGGCCTTGGGGTCGTTCAGGTCGTAGCTGAACCACTGCCTGGCATGCCGCCAGCGGCCGGCGGGCGCGATGCCGTTCTCGGCGCCCTCGCCCTTGAAGGCATGGTCGCTCTCGGGCTGCTGCTCGCCGGGGGCGACCTGGTCGAGGGTCTGCGCGTCCAGCGCCAGTCGGGCTTCCTCGGCCTTGGCCAGTTCCACGCGCAGCAGGCTCTGCTGGGCGGGCGTGCTGCGCGCCCAATAGACCATGTAGCGCGAGTCGTGCAGGCGGAAGAAGGGGATGAGCTGCAGCTTGTCGGCGTCAGAACCCGACTTCAGGCCCTGGATGAGCCCGGGCGCCGTGAAGGTGAGCGGCTGGCCGGGCACGGGCTTGAAGCGGCGGATGAAGTCGGCACGGTCGCTCACGAACACGGGCGCCGCATCCTGCGGGCAGACGGCGCCCTGCGCGATGTGGCCCATGCGCGAGCCGTCGGCAGTGAAGTTCAACTTCTCGCCGGCCTGCGGCGTCTTGGCGGCCAGCACGATGGGGCCGTGCAGCACGGCCACAAACTTCTTCAGGCCGGGCATCGGCTCCAGCGTCGTGCGCATGGGCAGCTCGATGTCGACGTGGTCGCCCGCCGTCCACGCACGGCGCAGTTCGACATGGCCGCCGGGCCTGGCCGTCACCTTGACAGACTTGCCGTTGAGCTTGACCTTGAGCGCGCCGGGCGCGACCCAGCCGGGGTAACGGATCTTCAGCGCGAAGGTTCCCGCGTCGTGCACCGTCAGCCGCGTGCGGGCCTCGTCGGGGAAGCGGGTGCGCTGCGTGATGTGGATGCCGCGCTCGCGCCAGTCCAGTGTGGACGTGATGAAGAGGTTCACGACCAGCGAGTCGCCGTCGTGCGCGTAGATGAACTCGCCGTGGCGCGCGTGGCTCTCGATGCCGGAGCCCACGCAGCACCACATACCTTCGTCCACCTTGGAGTAGACGCGGTAGTGCTGCGGCCGCATCGGCGTGAAGTAGACGAAGCCGCCCTCGCCCGGATGCTGCGACGCGAGGATGTGGTTGTAGAGCGTGCGCTCGTAGTAGTCGGCGTAATGACCCTGCTCCGGCGACGCCTGCGCCAGCAGCGCCGTCAGCTTCAGCATGTTGTAGCTGTTGCAGGTCTCCGGGCCTTCCAACTCGTTCAGCATGGGCCGGAAGTCGTCGGCCGGATGGAAGTGCTCCTTGACGCTGTTGCCGCCGATGGCGACCGTGCGCTTGTCCACCACGGTGCGCCAGAAGAACTCGGCCGCACGATGGCCTTCGTCCTCGCCTGCGAGCTGCGCGATGCGCTGGAAGCCGATGACCTTGGGGATCTGCGTGTTGGCGTGCAAGCCGGTGAGGGTGTCCTGGCCCGAGGCCAGCGGCTGCAGCAGGGCCTGGTGCGAGAAGCGCCGCGCCAGCGCGAGGTAACGCGGGTCGCCGCTCATCTGCGACACATCGGCCAGCACCTCGTTCATGCCGCCGTGCTCGGCGCGCAGCATGTCCTGCATCTGCACGTCGGATAGCGGCGTGGTGAGGCGCAGCGCCCAGTCGCTCATGCGAATCAGCATGGCCTTGGCATCGGCGTTGCCGGCCTGCACCCAGGCGTCGCGCAGGCCGGCGAACAGCTTGTGCAGGTTGTACCAAGGCACCCAGCGGCCATTGACGGAGAAGCTGTCGACCTTGAGTTCGCCCGCGGCCACCTGGCCCCAGGCCTTGGCGCCGTCGGGGATGCCGCCGATGTAGCCTGTGCCGATGGCGTCCTGGCAACGCTTGAGTTCGGCGATGACGTAATCCAGCCGCTGCTTCACTGCAGGGTCGCCGGTAGACGCCCACATCAGCGCGAGTGCGGAGACGTAGTGGCCGCCCATGTGGCCGTCCAGGCCCGAGGACTCCCAGTTCCCGTAGCTCGGCGTGGGCACGGGCAGGCCCGCCTCGCGCCGGAAGGGCGCGAGCAGACGCTCGGGGTCCAGCGCCATCAGGTAGCGCAGGTCGGTGTTCTGCGCGTCTAGAAACGGGCCGTCCAGCAGGTGGACGCGGTCCAGCGGGAAGGCCTGCGTCGCCGCATGCGCGCTGTGCGAGCACAGCGCGATGATCAGGGCGGCGAGCAGACGGCGCATGTCAGCGTGCCGCATTGGATTTCGCGGGCCGAGCGCCGGGCCGCTCCCAAGCCGGCCCGCCCAGGCGATGTGCTTGCGGCTCAACGCCGCAAGCATCGCAGTCCCCTTGGGGGACCGACTGGGAACGCCCGCGTTCAGCGGGGCGGGACCGGGCGAGGGGCTTCATGACGTCAGGCGCACGGCCCACAGCGAGACACCGGTCGCCGCTGCCGTGCTGGCGGTCGACGAGATCGCGCTGAAGCCCACGACGAAGGCGCTGGAGTTGGTGTTCCATTGCCGGGACAGCACGCCCTTGTAGGTCGTGCCACCGCTCACCACGGTGAGCTTGTTGTTGCCGTTGTGCGCCCACGTGCCGGTCATGCCACCGCTGCCGCCCACGGTGCCGTCGGTGTTGAGCGTCACCACGATGGAGGCCTTGCTGGTGGCCGTGATGTCCTTGCCGTGGTTGACCAGCTTGTAGGTGCCGGCCGCCTGCGCGGCGGTCACGTCGGCCGCTTGCGCCGGGCTGGCCAGGCTCAGCGGTGCGTAACGCAGCGGGGCGATGACGAGCCAGCCGTCCTCGTTCATGTGCATCTCGTGCACGCGCACCTCATGGGCCTCGCCGGTGCCGGGGAAGCGCGTGTGGAAGATGATGAAGTACTGGCCCGTGGTGGCGTCGTAGTACGCCGAGTTGTGGCCCGGCGACACGTAGCCCAGCGCGGTGCCGGTCTCGAAGTCGGCGTTGACGTAGTTGTGGCCGCCCATCAGCTTCATGCCGAAGTTCTGGATGCTGGGGCGGTCGAAAGCCACGCTGGCGCGGACGGTGGCCATGTCGGTGCCGAAGCCGTCCAGGTAGGGGCCGTCCGGGTTCAACGAGCGTGCGACGCGCACGTTGTAGCCGCCGTTGGCCGCCAGGCCGCCCCAGGAGGTGAACAGGTAGTAGTACTTGGTGGCGGGGCTGTAGAGGATGTAGGCGCCCTCGATCTCGGCATGGTTGCCGCCCAGGATGTGCTTGCCGTAGCCCTGGCCGGCCACGGGCAGGCCCGTCGTCGGATCGATCTTCATGATGAAGATGCCGCCGGAGTACGAGCCGTAGACCATCCACCAGTTGCCGGCCGCCGAGGCGTCCTTGAAGACCTGCGGGTCCACGACGTTGGGGTGCTTGGTGGCGTCGTAGGGGGTGCCGTCCTCCGACACACCCACCATGCCGGACTTCAGCAGGATCTGCTTGTTCGTGTACGGCCCGTCGACCGCGCTCGCCACCGCCACGCCCAGCGCCGACAGCGGGCTGCTGCCCTGGCAGGAGCAGTAGTACATGTAGAACTTGCCGTCGGGCAGCTGCGCCACGTCGGGTGCCCACAGGTCGGTCACCGTGCTCCACGCGAAGGTGGCAGCCAGCTCGGTGGTGACCTTCTTGCCGAACAGCGCGTTGTTGTTGTCCAAGCCGTCGGCCAGCTTGGTCCAGTTCATCAGGTCCGTCGTCTTGGCGGCGGCCAGGTGCGAGCCGAAGACGTAGTACGCGCCGTTGGACTTGATGACGGACGGGTCATGGACCGACGCGTTGCCGAAGCTCAGCGCCGTCTGGACGGCGTTGGGGTTGGTCGGCGCGGGAGCAGGTGCAGGGGCTGGCGCAGGGGACGGCGCGGGTGCGCTCGCGCTGCTACCACCACCACCACCACCGCCACCGCAGGCGGTCAGCGTGAGGGCGGCAGTGCCGGCGAGGAAGTCGCGGCGGTTCTGGAAGGCCATGATGGGGGTGTCTCCGGGTCTTGGGGTTGTGGCCGGCGCAGCCTAGGAGGCGCCGTCACCACGCACCAATGACATTCCAGGCGCGGTCGATCCTGGTTTTGATATGCCGCGTGGTCACCACGCACGCACCGCAACGCCTGGGCAAGCAGCATGGCGGGCCCAGGGTGGCGGTGCGGTGGCAAACGCCTGTCGTGCGGGGCTTGTCAGCCCTCGACAGCGACGACGACGATGGACTTGGCCGGCAGCTTCAGCTGGAGCTTGCCGTCAACAGCCTGGGCCTCGAAGGGTACGGGCACGACCTGGGCGGGCTTGCCGAGTTCGTTTTGCGCGTCCATGGCGCCGGCCGTCAGCAGCTGGCCCTTGACGGCCCTGGGTGCCGTGGCGCCCACCTGCAGCACCAGCTCGGCGGCCTGCGTGGCGTTCGAGTTCACGAGGCCCAGGTAGACCTTGCCGTCCTTGCCGCGCGCGGCGGTGGCGGAGAGGCCCGGCATCTCGGTCGCGCCCACCTTGTAGACAGGGTTGTTCTCGATGCGGGCCGGCAGCGAGGTGGCGTCCTGGAAGGGCGTGTAGAGCTTGAACGCGTGGTAGGTGGGCGTCAGCACCAGCTTGTCCTTGCTGGTGAGGATCATGGCCTGCAGCACGTTCACCATCTGCGCCACGTTGGTCATCTTCACGCGGTCGGCGTGGGCGTGGAACACGTTGAAGTGCAGGGCCGCCAGCAGCGCGTCGCGCAGCGTGTTGCGCTGCACGAGGAAGCCGGGGTTGCTGCCGGGCTCGGGGTCGTACCAGCTGCCCCACTCGTCGAAGTACACCTCCAGCCGCTTGGCCGGGTCGTTCTTGTCGAGGATGGCAGCGGTCTTGGTCAGCGTGTTGTCGATCTTGCTGACCTGCGACAGCATGGAGATCCACTCGGCCTCGGGGAAGCCCACCGCCGAGCCCTTGCCCTCCCACTTGCCGCTGGGGAAGGTGTAGGCGTGGTGCGAGATGGCGTCGAAGTTGAAACGCACGGTCTTGCTCAGCACGTCTTCCCAGACGGTGTCCTGATCGTTGCCGCCGCTGGCGATGAACTTGGGGCGGTTGTTCTCGGGCGTCTTCAGGAAGGTGGCCCAGTGCCGGTACAGGTCGGCGTAGTACTCGGGGCGCATGTTGCCGCCGCAGCCCCAGGTCTCGTTGCCCACGGCGAAGTAGTGCACGCGGAAGGGCTTGTTGCGGCCGTTCTTGCGGCGCAGTTGCGCGAGCGTGGAGTTGCCCTCGGCCGTCATGTACTCCAGCCACTCGGCCATTTCCTGCGGGCTGCCCGTGCCCATGTTGCCGTTCACGTAGGCCTCGGCGCCCAGCTGCTCGGCCAGATCGAAGAACTCGTGCGTGCCCACCGCGTTGTTCTCGGGCACACCGCCCCAGGTGGTGTTGACCTTGACGGGCCGCTTGTTGCGCGGGCCGATGCCTTCGCGCCAGTGGTACTCGTCGGCAAAGCAACCGCCCGGCCAGCGCACCAGCGGCACCTGCAGGTCCTTCAGCGCCGCCACCACGTCCTTTCGCCAGCCGCGCACGTTGGGGATCTTGCTCTCGGGGCCCACCCACATGCCCTCGTAGATGCCGGTGCCCAGGTGCTCGGCGAACTGGCCGTAGATGTTGCGGTGGATGACCGGGCCGGCCTGGCCCGGGTTCACCACCAGCTTGATGTCGGCGGCAAAGGCTTGGGCGCCCACCACCAGGGTCGCCGCGAGGGCGAGCAGTTGCTTCTTCATGTTGCTTGTCTCCAGATGTTCTGTTCGAGAAATTTCCGACGGGCTTCTTGGCGAGCCTCTCCGTGTCTCTGTGCCTCTGTGGCCTTGTTCTTCAATTCCGCGTCAACGCGCCGTCACGGCGACGCCACACACCACGCTCGTTCGGCTCGCGCAGCACGGCCGGCAGCAGCGCGCGCGGCAGGTTCTGGTAGCAGACCGGGCGCAGGAAGCGCTGGATGGCGGCGGTGCCGACCGAGCTGCTGCGGCCGTCGCTCGTGGCCGGGAACGGGCCACCGTGCACCATGGCCGTCGACACCTCGACACCTGTCGGGTAGCCGTTGGCCAGGATGCGGCCGACCTTGCGCTCCAGCGCGGGCAGCAGCGCACGGGCGGCAGCGAGGTCGGCCTCGTCGTCGTCCTGCAGCTGCAGCGTGGCGGTGAGCTGGCCTTCCAGGCCCTCGATGACAGCGAGCAACTCGGCCTCATCCTGGCAGGCGATCAGCAGCGAAGCGGGACCGAAGATCTCGGACTGCATCGCGTGGTTGGCCAGGAAAGCCTCGCCCGTCGTCTTGAACAGGCTGGGCGCCCCCTGGCAGCCGGCGGAGGCGCCGCGCAGCAGCGTGTCGACAGCGGGCTGGCCGGCGAGCTGGTCTTCACCGCGCTGGTAGGCGCTGGCGATGCCAGGGGTGAGCATGGTGGCGGCGGGAACGGGCTTGAGCGCCTCGGCGGCGGCCGTGGCGAAGCGGTCGAAGTCGGCCCCTGCAATGCCCAGCACCAGGCCGGGGTTGGTGCAGAACTGGCCCACGCCCATCGTCAGCGACGCGGCGAAGCCGGTGGCGATCTCGGCACCCCGCGCCTTCAGCGCGCCGGGCAGCAGGACGACCGGGTTGATGCTGCTCATCTCGGCATAGACCGGGATGGGTTGCGGGCGCGCCGCGGCGGCGGCCATCAGTGCCGTGCCGCCGCTGCGCGAGCCGGTGAAGCCGACGGCCTGGATGGCGGGGTGGCGCACCAGCGTGTCGCCGATGCCATGGCCGCTGCCGGTCAGCAGCGCGAACACGCCAGCCGGGAGATTGGATTGCTTGACCGCCTCGACGACCGCGCGGCCGACGAGTTCGGACGTACCCGGGTGGGCCGAGTGCGCCTTGACGACGACGGGGCAGCCGGCGGCCAGCGCGGCGGCGGTGTCGCCCCCGGCCACCGAAAAGGCCAGCGGGAAGTTGCTGGCGCCGAACACGGCCACGGGGCCGACGCCGACAAAGCGCAGGCGCAGGTCGGGGCGCGGCGGCGTGCGCGTGGGCAGCGCGGAGTCGATGCGCGCGTCTTGCCAGGAGCCTTCACGCAGCAGCTCGGCGAACAGCTTGAGCTGGTTCATCGTGCGGCCGCGCTCACCTTCCAGGCGGGCGCGGGGCAGGCCGGTTTCGGCCATGGCGCGGACGATGAGCTCGTCACCGATCGCGAGGATCTGCGCGGCGATGAGGTCCAGGAAGTCGGCACGCTCGCGGTCGCTGGTGGCGCGGAAGGTGTCGAAGGCGGCACCGGCCAGCGCGCAGGCTTCTTCGACTTGCGCCGCGTCCACGGCGTTGAAGTCGGGGCCAAGGGCTTCGTTCTTGCTCGGGTCGAACGCCTGGAAGGGCTTGCCGGCGCCGCGCACGGCCTGGCCGTTGATCAGGGCCAGGCCCTGAATCGTGTTGCTCATGATGAGTCCTTAATGCGAATGGCGGGGTACTGCCGAACCGCGGCAGCCGCGCAGGAAGTCGAAGTCGCAGCCCTCGTCGGCCTGCAGCACGTGGCTCACGTAGAGGTGGCGGTAGCCGGTGGCGTCGGCCGGGTCCACGGTCTGCGCGGCGGCCCAGGCTTCGAGGCGCTTCGCAAGTTCTTCATCGGACACGTCCAGGTGCAGGCGGCCGGCGGCGCAGTCCAGCTCGATGAAGTCGCCTTCCTGCACGACGGCCAGCGGGCCGCCGGCGCGGGCTTCAGGCGCCACGTGCAGCACGACGGTGCCGTAGGCGGTGCCGCTCATGCGCGCGTCGGAGATGCGCACCATGTCCTTCACGCCGGTGGCGAGGATCTTGGGCGGCAGACCCATGTTGCCGACCTCGGCCATGCCGGGGTAGCCCTTGGGGCCGCAGTTCTTCATGACGAGGATGCAGCTGGCGTCGACGTCCAGGTCGGGGTCGGCGATGCGGGCCTTGTAGTCGTCGAAGTTCTCGAACACGACGGCACGGCCGCGGTGGGTCATCAGCTCGGGCGTTGCGGCCGACGGCTTCAGCACGGCACCGCGCGGCGCGAGGTTGCCGCGCAGGATGCAGATGCCACCGTCGGCGATCAGCGGCTTGTCCAGCGGGCGGATGACCTCGTCGTCGTAGATCGGCGCGTCATTGCAGTTGTCCCACAGGCTCTTGCCGTTGACGGTCAACGCGGTCGGGTTGGGCAGCAGGTTGGCTTCGCCCAGGCGGCGGATGACGCCCGGCAGGCCGCCGGCGTAATAGAACTCCTCCATCAGGAAGCGGCCCGAGGGCAGCAGGTCCACGACGGTGGGCGTGCCGCGGCCGATGCGGGTCCAGTCTTCCAGCTCCAGGTCCACGCCGATGCGGCCGGCGATGGCCTTCAGGTGGATGACGGCGTTGGTCGAGCCGCCGATGGCCGCGTTGACGCGGATGGCGTTCTCGAAGGCTTCCTTGGTGAGCACCTTGGACAGGCGGAGGTCTTCCCACACCATGTCGACGATGCGCATGCCGGACAGGTGGGCCAAGACATAACGACGCGCATCGACGGCGGGAATCGCGGCGTTGTGCGGCAGCGAGGTGCCCAGCGACTCGGCCATGCAGGCCATCGTGGACGCGGTGCCCATGGTGTTGCAGGTGCCGGCGGAGCGCGAGTGGCCGGCCTCGGCGGCCAGGAAGTCGTGCATCTTGATCTCGCCGGCCTTGACCTGCTCGTGCAGCTGCCACACGGCCGTGCCCGAGCCGATGTTCTTGCCGTTGAGCTTGCCGTTCAGCATCGGGCCGCCGGTGACGACGATGGCTGGCACGTCGACGCTGGCCGCGCCCATCAGCAGCGCGGGCGTGGTCTTGTCGCAGCCCACCAGCAGCACGACGGCGTCGATGGGGTTGCCGCGGATGCTTTCCTCCACGTCCATGCTGGCGAGGTTGCGCGTCAGCATGGCGGTGGGGCGCAGGTTGCTCTCGCCGTTGGAGAACACCGGGAACTCGACCGGCCAGCCCCCGGCCTCCAGGATGCCCTTTTTCACATGCTCGGCGAGCTTGCGGAAGTGGGCGTTGCAGGGGGTGAGCTCGCTCCAGGTGTTGCAGATGCCGATGATGGGCTTGCCCTGGAACTCGTGGTCGGGGATGCCCTGGTTCTTCATCCAGGAGCGGTACATGAAACCGTTCTTGTCCTGGGTGCCAAACCACTCGGCGGAACGCAGCTTGACCTTGCTTTTCTTGTCATCAGTCGTCATGGGATGTCTCGATGTCGTTCTTCGGGGCTCTCAAACCGCTTGCAGCTGATGCTAGGCAGCGCTGGAATTGCAATCCAATCAATTTCCTCGGTGTACCGATGTTGAAACCGGTATCAGTCGCGACGGGAGGGGCGGCCGAAGGCCGGCATGCCGTCCGCCGTCCAGCGCAAGGGCTTCACGAAGGTGTGGCGGTCGGGGTTCCACAGCGGGTCGCCCTCGATCTCGGTGTAGGTGCGGGCGTGGAACACCAGCAGCACCTCGCCGGGCGTGTCCGTCTCGGTGAAGCTGTTGTGGCCGGGGCCGAAGACCGAGTCCTTGGCGCAGCTGCGCATCACGGGCGTGGGGGACTTGTGCCAGCTCGCGGGGTTCAGCAGGTCGGCGTTTTCATCGGCCCACAGCAGGCCCATGGCGTAGTTCTCGTCCGTCGCGCTGGCGGAGTAGCTGATGAACACGCGGCCGTTGCGGAGCAGCACGGACGGCCCCTCGTTGACAAGGAAGCCACGGCATTCCCACTCGAACTCGGGCTTGCTGAGCAGGACTGGCACGCCGGCCAGTTGCCAGGGGGTCTTCATCGGCGCGATGTAGAGGTTGGAGTTGCCCGGGATGGCCCGGTCCTTCTGCGCCCACAGGTAGTACAGCTGGCCGTGGTGGGTGAAGGTCGTCGCGTCCAGGCAGAAGCTGTCGATGCCGCTGTCGACCTGGCCGAGGAATTCCCACTCGCCCGTGAACGGGTCAACCGCCGTGTTCCGGAGGGCATACATGCGGTGCTGGAACATGCCCAGCTCGTCCAGCGCGCGCGTGGGCGCGGCGGCGAAGTAGACGTACCAGGCGCCCTGGTTGAAGTGCAGCTCGGGCGCCCAGATCAGCTCCGAGTACGGGCCGATGTCGGGCTTGCGCCAGGCGACGAAGGCCGGCGCGTTGACCAAGCCGCCGATGCTGGTGGCGCGGCGGATCTCGATGCGGTCGTACTGCGGCACCGAGGCGGTGAAGTAGCAGTGGCCGTCGGCGTGGCGGGAGATGTGGGGGTCAGCGCGCTGGGGGATCAGCGGCGCGATCAGGTCAGACATCGGGGAACTGCCCAAAAAAAGGAAGGGCGTTGCCGGGAGGCCCGCGCAACGCCCACTGCCAGGAAAAGGAGACTTACAGCTTCCAGCGGAAACCCACCGACACCGCGCGGCCGACCTGCACCGTGCCGAAGTTGGTCAGCTCGGGGCTGCCCGCATCGCCGAAGTGGTAGTACTGCTGCTGCTTCTCGTTGGTCAGGTTGACGCCGCTGATATCGAACGCCATGCGGTCGTTCAGGTTGTAGGTCAGCTGGACGTCCACGCTTTTCTCCGGCTGGCGCCAGATGCCGATCGGGTTGGCGAACAGCGCGGCCTCGTTGGCCGCCAGGAAGGCGGAGCGGCGGACGTAGGACAGGCGTGCGCCGACCGGGCCCTTTTCGTAAGCCAAGGTCGCGTTCCACGACAGCTTGGACACACCGAAGAAGGGCGTCTCCAACTGGGACACGATGTTGCCAGCACTGTCGGCGGTGGGCACGTTCTGCGACGAGGTCAGGCGCGTCACGCTGCCCTGGAAGCCCAGGCCGTCCAGCAGATCGGGCAGGCCTTTCGGGAAGTAGATGCCGCCGAGCTCCAGGCCGCTGATCTTGCCATTGGACGCATTGACGGGTGAGCTGATGACGTAGTCATAGCCGTTGGCGTGGCTGGCACCCGAGGTCGAGTTGCGGAACGGATCGTTGGCCGGGTCGACGTGCACACGGCGGCGCAGCGGCACCACCAGGCCGTCGATCTTGCGCTGGAAGACCGTGCCGTACAGCGCGCTGTCCTTCTGGAAGTACCACTCGCCCGTCAGGTCCAGGTTCTTGGAGCGCGTCGGCTCCAGGCCCGGGTTGCCGCCGCTGCCGCCGCCGTAGCCGACCTTGGAGACATCGTCGCTGAGCTGCAGCACGGGGTTCAGGGCGCCAAAGCCCGGGCGGCGCAGCGTCTCACCATAGTTGAAGCGCACCAGCACGTCCTTGATCGGCTCGTAGCGCAGCGTGAGGCTGGGCAGGAATTTCTTGGCCGACTTCTCGCCGTTCGTCGGCGTCACCACCTTGGTGGTGGCATCGACCTTGTAGGCGGTCATGCTGGTGTCGACCTGCACGTAGCGCACGCCGAAATTGGCACGCAGGCGACGGCCGAACAGTTCGCTGTCGGTGTCGGCCATCAGAAAGAGGTTGGTCGTGTCTTCCTTGACGTTGAAAGTCTTCTGCAGGCTGAGCTTGTCGGTCGTCATGAAGTTCGCGTCGACCGAGTTGTAGAGCTTGCGCCAGTCGTCGATGTGGTCGCGGATGTAGTAGGCGTTCGGCTCCATCCACGAGCGGGGGACGTCGGCGATGGCCGTGCCAAAGCCTGAATTGACGTGGTAGTAATTCGCACCCAGCGATGCCAGGTTGCGGCCCAGGAAAGCCGACTGCGTGCGGTTGGCTTCCGACGCCTTGCGGCTGTCAAGGCGCGCACCGAAGCTCAGGGTCTTCAGTGGGCCCCAGTCGGCGTCGTAGCTGCCCGTCAGGCTGGTCGTGCCGGCGCTGCCGTCGTTGCGGTTGGCGTTGTCGTAGAACTGCGCCACGTTCCACTTGGCCGGGTCCGCCAGATCAGCGTTGTTGTTGAACTTGAAGCCCATGTTGCCGCCACCCGAGTTGAAGTCCACCGTGATCGACGGGGCGACGCGGTCGATGCGGGTGGCCGTGAATTCGGAGTGGAAGCTGCTCGCCTGGTAGGACACATCACCTTCCAGCCGCAGACGGTCGCTCAGGTTCCACTTGCCATTCAGGGCCACGATGCGGGAATCGGTGGCGGAGGTGGTGTAGTCGCCGCTGTTGAAACCGTAGACGTCGTTGACAGTCCGCGTCTTGATGACGTTCGTGCCCGGGAAGGTGGTGATCGTGCTCCCAGGGTTGCTGCCGAGGCTGCCCCACCAGTCCACGAAGCTGAACAGCAGCCGGTTGAAGATCTTGTCGCGGTACCCGTTGTACATCGCCTCGAGGGTGTAGACGGCGTCCTCGTTCGGCTGCCATTGCAGCGCGACGTTGGCGGCCGGGCGCTCGCGCTTGCCCTCGACATCGCTCTGGAAGATGGCGTCGCGCGACAGGTAGTACGGGTAGGCCTTGCCGTTGAAGTTCAGCGTCGAGCCTGCCTTCTGGGGCAGGCCGGTGTAGGTGCCCGGCGTCCAGATGTTGTTGTCGAACACCCGCTGCAGCGGGGTGTAGCCCGGCGGCACTTCGGCGGCGTTGGGGCTGGTGAACGGCACCATGGCACCCGGCGTCACGCTTTCGTTCCGGTAGTTTGTCTGGGTCATCGACAGGTTGACCAGGGCACCGATTTCACCGGCACCGGTCGTCCAGCGGTTGCTGGCCATCGCGCTGAGTTGCGGGTTCGCCTTCTTGGCCGGGTCCAGGTAGGTTTCGCGGGCAAGCAGCGAGTACTTCTCGCCCTTGAAGTCGAACGGGCGCAGCGACTTCACGTCGATCTGGCCGGCGATGCCGTTCTCCAGCTGGCTGGCGTCGCGCGTCTTGTAGACGTCGATCTGGCGTACCAATGTCGAGGGAATGTCCTGCAGCGCCACCTGCGTGCCAGACGCGGTGAAGATGTTGCGGCCGTTCCATGTGGTGGCGACGTCCGGCAGGCCGCGGATGGACAACGCGCCGACCTCGCCACCCGCACGGTTGGTGACCTGGATGCCCGTCACGCGCTGCAGCGCTTCGACGACGTTGTTGTCCGGCAGCTTGCCGATGTCCTCGGCCACGACCGATTCCACCACCTGGTCGGCGGTGCGCTTGTTGGCCAGGCTCTTGGTCAGCGAGGCCCGGACGCCCGTGACGGTCACGGTTTGCAGCTGCGTGTCGGACCTGGCGGCCTCCTGGGCCAGGGCGGGCGTGGACAGGGTGGCCAGCGCGGCGGCGGCGGCCGTCAGGCTCAGTGCGAAGCGCTGGGAGTCGGTGCCTGCGCGCAGCAGCACCAGGGCGGGTTTCTTCATCGTGTCTCCGGAATCGTTATGGGAATCGGTCGGCCCTGAGCCTTTGCTGGCCTCTCGAGCAGGGCCGTGGGCTGGGGTCTGATTTCATGCTAGGGGCCCGACCGATCTGCGACTAATCACATTTTTAGACTTCTCGATGCTGCTTTTTGCATCATCCCTGCGGGTATCCCCTTGGGTTCAGCCTCCGGCTCGGCACGCCGGGGGCTGGCCCAAAGCGTGTGGTGCCAAGCCGTCTCAGGGAAGCAGCGCCGCATGGCGGCCCGCCTGCTGGATGTGGAGCGGCCCTCGCCACGGGGCTTGATGCGCCAACGCGACACCCCGGTCGTCCGGTCGGGGGCACCTCAGGGCGAGGAGGGGCGAGGAGGGGCGTCAGCTCGCGAGCTTCAACGCCGCCTGGTGCAGGCGCACCATGGGGTACGGGTCCGGCTGCACATCCTTGCAGCTGCCGCTCTTGCACGGCAAGGCTTCGGCGGCACGCCAGCCGCCATGCTCGGCATCGACAAGCTGCGCCTTGATGAGCGCCTGCGTCTGCTCGTAGCGGCGCCACAGGTCGGTGCGGCCGCTGGCTTGGGCCGCCACGAACAGCGCGTGCAGGCACTCGGCCTGCTGCCACCACCCCTTGCGGACATCGGGCTTGCCGCCCTCGGGCGGGAGGCGCTGGAAGCAGCCTCCATCCGTCTCGTCGTAACCCACGGACAGAGCGGAGGTGAACAGGCGCTCGGCCAGCGATGCATACCCTGGCGACACGGCGGCACCGGCCGCCAGCAGGTGGCTCCACTCGAACTGGTGCCCCAGCTCCGTGAACCCACCGGCCGCCTGGCTGGCCAGCGGGGCCCAGGTCTCGTCGTACCGCTCGGGGATGAGCGTGCCGCCGTCCGGTTGGGCCTTCATCAACTTGCTGGCCATGAAGTCGCCCAGGCGCCGGGCGGCGCCCTCGGCGGCCAGGTCGCCCGTGGCGGAGCGCACCGCGAGGTGGGCGTCGAACATGTGCATGACCGGGCTCTGGCTTCGCCCGCCCGGCATGGGCTTGAAGTCGCGCGCGCACTCGTTGTAAAGGCCACCGGCTCCGTCTTTGAAGCCCTGTTCGATGTCGATGCAGGCCTGCAGGGCGGCATCGCGGTAACGCACGTCGCCGCCCACGCGGTACAGCTCGGCCAGCGCCAGCACGGCGAAGGCGTGGTCGTCCGCGCGCTTGGTCACGCTCCCTGGGTTGCCGTCTGCGCTCAGGTTGTGAAAGAAGCCGCCGAACACCGGGTCACGAAACCGCGCCAACATGAAGTTGGCACTGCGCCGCGCCACGGCCAGATAGCCTGCGTCCAGAAAGAACTCGTGGCCCGCCGCGAAGGCATAGACCAGACGGGCGTGGCCGCCCAGGTCCAGCTCGGCCTGAGGCAGGGGCTTCCAGGTGCGGTCGAGGCGCAGCTGGAAAGTGCCGTCGGGCCGCACGGCGTGGGTGTGCCAGCGCAGCAGCAGAGCCTCCAGGTCATCGCGATGCCAGCCGGTGTCGACCCGGTTGCGGTAGCTTCCCTCGGGGTCGCTGCAGGCCGCCAGGCCGGCCAGCGACGCCAGCGCAGCCCGACGCGTCAGACCGGCGGGACGCTCCCGAACCGGCCCAGATCCGCTTTGGACCGGGGGGGCCATGTCAGCGCCCGTGCGGCCAGACGGCCTTCTTGGTGGGCCCCTTGCTGGCCTTGGCGCGCGCAGCCCAGACCTTGTAGGCCGGTGGCGTCAACTCGCGCTTGAGCAGCGCCACCAGTTCCCCATGGCCGATGCCGTGCAGGTGCAGCACCTTGTTGTAGGGCGGCACGTCCTCGAAAGCGGTGGCGATGACGCGCTGGATCTCTTCAGGGCTGAGTCGGGGTGCGTGCTTGGCCATGGCTGCATTTTGTCAGCGCGTTGCAGGGCGCGTGGCACCCCCCACCCGCGCAACGCTCGCAGACCCCCATCCAGGGGGCGGAGCGTCCGCAGGCCTCAACCCGCCCGGAAGCTCATGCGCCGCGCGTGATCGGCATCTGGATCTTGTCGGTGGGCAGCTTCATGTGGCTGGCCAGCTCCAGCTTGGCGAGCGAGTTGCGGTGCACCTCGTCCGGGCCGTCGGCCAGGCGCAGCGTGCGCTGGTGGGCCCACATCATGGCCAGCGGTGTGTCCTGGCTCACGCCCGCGCCGCCGAACACCTGGATGGCCCAGTCGATCACCTTCAGTGCCATGTTGGGCGCCACGATCTTGATCATCGCGATCTCGGCCTTGGCGACCTTGTTGCCCACGGTGTCCATCATGTAGGCGGCCTTGAGCGTGAGCAGGCGGGCCTGCTCGATGCTGCAGCGCGACTCGGCAATGCGCTCCTGCGTGACGGTCTGTTGCGCAATCGTCTTGCCGAAGGCTGTGCGGGCAATGGCGCGCTCGCACAGCAGCTGCAGCGCGCGTTCGGCGGCGCCGATGCTGCGCATGCAGTGGTGGATGCGGCCCGGGCCCAGGCGGCCTTGCGCGATCTCGAAGCCCCGGCCCTCGCCCAGCAGGAGGTGGCTGACCGGCACGCGCACGTTCTTCAGCTCCACCTCCATGTGGCCGTGGGGGGCGTCGTCGTAGCCGAACACGCTCAGCGGGCGGATGACGGTGATGCCCGGCGTGCTGGCCGGCACCACGATCATGGACTGCTGCTCGTGACGGCCCGCCTCGGGGTTGGTCTTGCCCATCACGATGTAGACGGCGCAGCGCGGGTCGCCGGCACCGGAGCTCCACCACTTGCGGCCGTTGATGACGTAGTCGTCGCCGTCGCGCTCGATGCGGCACTCGATGTTGGTGGCATCGCTGGAGGCCACAGCCGGCTCGGTCATCAGGAAGGCCGAGCGGATCTCGCCCTTGAGCAGCGGCTCCAGCCAGCGGTCCTTCAGCGCCTCGCTCGCGTAGCGTTCCAGCGTTTCCATGTTGCCGGTGTCGGGCGCCGAGCAGTTGAAGACCTCGGGCGCCCAGAACACGCGGCCCATGATTTCGCACAGCGGCGCGTATTCCAGGTTGCTCAAGCCTTCAGGTGCCCGTGTGGACTTGGGCAGGAAGAGGTTCCACAGCCCCGCAGCGCGGGCCTTGGGCTTGAGCTCCTCAATGACCCGGGTGGGTACCCATGGGTTGCCGGCGCGGCGGTTGGCCTCGACTTCCTCGAGGTAGCGGCGCTCGTTCGGGTAGATGTGCTCGTCGAAGAACGCCAGCAGGCGTTCGCGCATCTGCTGGACCTTGGGGCTGTAGTCGAAGTTCATGGCGCGCCGCTTGTCGAGTGGGATGGTGCCAGTGTGGCGCAGCGGGCCGCGCGCGCTTGTCGCCCAGGCGGCACGGGGCCACCCGCAACAATGACGTCCCATGCCTGCCCCGCTGCCCACCGCCATGTCGGACGCCGTCGCCCACCGTTGGGACATCCAGGCCCTGCGCGGCCTGGCTGTGGCCGGCGTGCTGCTGCAGCACGCTGTGCCCGGCCTGCTGCCCGGTGGCTATCTGGGCGTGGACCTGTTCTTCGTCATCTCGGGCTTTCTCATCACCGGCCAGCTGCTTGGCGGTTTGCGGGCGGGCCGCTTCGCCCTGGGCTCGTTCTACGCGCGGCGCGCACGCCGGCTGCTGCCTGCTGCCTACACGGTGCTGGCGCTGACGCTGCTCAGCAGCCCGATGTGGCTGGCCCCGCTGGAACGCGCCGACCTGGCCCGCCAGCACTGGGGCGCGCTGGGCTTCGCCAGCAATGGCGTGCTGTGGCTGCAGAGCGGCTACTTCGACGTGGCCGCCGAGCTCAAACCGCTGCTGCATTTCTGGTCCCTGTCGTTGGAGGAGCAGTACTACCTGCTGTTGCCGCCGCTGCTGCTTGTCGCCGGCACGGGTCACCGTGCGCTGCGGTTGCTGGGCCTGCTGGTGGCCGCCAGCCTGCTGCTGGGCCTGGGGCTGCAGCGCTGGGACGCGAGCGCTGCCTTCTACCTGCTGCCCAGCCGGGGCTGGGAGCTGGGTCTGGGCTCGCTGGCCGCCTGGGCTCACGGGGCGGGCTGGCGGGCGCCGGCCCGCGTGCGGGCACCGGCCGCGCTGTTGCTGCTGACCCTTACGCTGGCGCCCCTGCCGGCCTGGGGCGGCATCGGCCATCCCGGCGCCAATGCACTGCTCGTCGCGCTGGCCGCAGCGGCACTGCTGCTGAGTGCGTGCCCGCCGGCGGCTTCGGTGGCGCTGTGGCCGCTGGTTCGGCTGGGGGACTTGTCTTACTCGCTCTACCTGGTGCATTGGCCGCTGATCGCTGTCGTCAACAACGCATGGGTGGGCGAGTCGCAGGCCCCGGGCCTGACCTGGGCGCGGCTGGCCGCCGCCGCGCTGTCGCTGCCGCTGGCCTGGGCGCTGTGGCGTGGCGTGGAGCAGCCCACCCGCCGCTGGCCATTGCCCCGGCGAGCGCGCGACTGGGCCGCTGTCGGCGCTGCCACCGGCCTGCTGGCTGTGCTCCCGTGCCTGCTGACGGGAGGCTCACCGGCCAGTGCGTCCACCCCGGCCGATGCCCGCCGCCCCAATCACGGCTTCGCAGCCACGTGCGACCAGTGGGAACGCTGGGTGGACCGGCCGGACTGCCGCAGCACCGCGCAGCCGGGCTGGGCCATCTGGGGGGACTCCTACGCCATGCACCTTGTGCCGGGCTTGGCCCTGGCGGCACCGGCTGGGCTGCTGCAGGTCACCGAGTCCTCCTGCGGCCCGCTGCCCGGCCTGGTGCCGTGGCGGCCCGACGCGCCGGCTGGTGCGAGCTTCACGCGCGACTGGGCGCGGCAGTGCGAGCGATTCAATGCCTCGGCGCTCGCCGCACTCACTGCCCCCGGTGCGCCCGGTGTGGTGCTGCTGTCCAGCAAGCTGGCGCAGTACCTGGGCCCGCCCGGTGGCCAGCTGCTGCGGCTGCAGGGCGGCCAGGAGCGCGAGGTGGCACCGGCCCAGGCCGAGGATGAACTCGTGGCTGCAGCCGCCCGGCTGGCCGAAGCGCTGCGGGCACGGGGCCGGCGGCTGCTTTGGGTGGCGCCGCCGCCGCAGGGCGGCTTCGATGCCGGGGCCTGCGTGGAGCGCCGCCGCCACGGCCAGTTGATCCTGGGCGCACCGGCCGACTGCCGCATTCGCCTGGCCGACATGCCGGCGCAGCAGCAGCGCGTGGCGTTGCTGCTGTTGCGTTTCGAGCGTGAGGCCGGCATTCCGGTGCTGCGCCTGGACGCAGGCCTGTGCATCGCCGGCCTGTGCCGCACGGCCGATGACGATGGCCTGGGCTTCTACCGTGACGCCGGCCACCTGAGCATCGAAGGCTCACGCCGCCTGCTGCCCAGAGTGGCTGGCCCGGTCGCCGTGCAGGCGCTGGCGCGCTGAGGCGGATGGGTCAACCGACCAACAGCCGCGCCTCTGCCAGCGCCAGCGCCTCGGGCGTGCCGCTGAGCACCAGCGTGTCACCGCCCGCCAGCATGGCGCCATCCACCTTCACGCCCTTGCCGCTGGCCCGGCGCATGGACACCACGGTCACGCCCAGCGCCTGCAGGGCGAGGTCGTCCAGCGACTTGCCGGCGTGGGCGCTGGCCGTGGGCAGCGTGTAGGACGTGAGCCGTGCCTGCTCGATCTCGTCGGCGGTGTCGTCGTCGGCGCCGTGGAAGTAGCCGCGCAGCAGGCCGTAGCGTTTGTCGCGCGCGTCCCGCGCGATGCGGATCACGCGCCGCATGGGCACGCCCACCAGGGCCAGTGCGTGCGAGGCCAGCATCAGGCTGCCCTCGATGGCCTCGGGCACCACCTCGGTGGCCCCGGCGGCCTTGAGCTTCTCCAGGTCGCTGTCGTCGATGGTGCGCACCAGCACCGGCACGCGCGGCGCGTGCGTCCGCACGAGATTGAGGATCTTCAACGCGGAGGGGGTGTCGTGGTAGCTCACCACCACCGCAGCCGCCCGGGCCAGGCCGGCTGCCACCAGGCTCTGCACCTTGGCGGCATCGCCAAACACCACGCTCTGCCCGGCGGCGGCGGCCTGGCGCACGCGATCGGGGTCCAGGTCCAGCGCCATGTACGGGATGTGCTCGCCCTCCAGCAGCCGCGCCAGGTTCTGGCCTGAACGGCCGTAGCCGCAGATGATGACGTGGGCCTCGCTCTTGATGCTCTTCTTGGCGATGGTGGTGAGCTGCACCGACTGCATCAGCCAGTCGCTGCTGGACAGCTTCATCACGATGCGGTTGCTGTACATCACCAGCAGCGGCGTGGCGAGCATGGAAAGCACCATGCTCGCCAGCACCGGGCTCACCCACTGCGGTGCGATGAGCTGGTGCTGGGCGCCCAGCGTGAGCAGCACGAAACCGAACTCGCCCGCCTGGGCGAGGTACAGGCCGGTGCGCAGTGCCACCCCCGGCGGCGACTTGAACACCCGCGCCAGGCCGGCGATGAGCGTGAACTTGGCCACCACCGGCAGCGCCGTGAGCAGGATGACCAGCCACCAGCTGGCCACCAGCGGGTGCCAGTCCAGCTTCATGCCGATGGTGATGAAGAACAGGCCCAGCAGCACGTCGTGGAAGGGCCGGATGTCGGTCTCCACCTGGTGCTTGTATTCCGTCTCGGCGATCAGCATGCCCGCCACGAAGGCGCCCAGTGCCAGGCTCAGGCCGGCATGCTCGGTCAGCCAGGCCAGGCCCAGCGTCACCAGCAGCAGGTTCAGCATGAAGAGCTCGTCGCTCTTGCGCCGTGCCACCAGCGTCAGCCACCAGCGCATCAGCTTCTGGCCGCCGTACAGCAGCAGCCCCAGCAGCACGGCCGCCTTCAAGCCGGCCCAGGCCAGCGCCTCGGCCATCTGGCTGGCGCTGCTGTTCAGCGCCGGAATGAGCACCAGCAGCGGCACCACGGCCAGGTCCTGGAACAGCAGCACGCCCATCACCAGCTTGCCGTGCGGGCTTTCCAGCTCCAGCCGCTCGGCCATCAGCTTCACGACGATGGCGGTCGAACTCATCGCCATGGCTGCGCCCAGCACCAGTGCGCCGCCCCAGCCCAGCTGCCAGGCCCGGCCCAGCCAGGCAAAGCCGGCCACCAGCATCACGTTGCCCAGCACCGCGCCGCAGATGGTCAGCACCACCTGCGCCATGCCCAGCCCGAACACTGCCGTCTTCAGCGCCCGCAGTTTGGGCAGGTTGAACTCCAGCCCGATGACGAACATCAGGAACACCACGCCGAACTCGGCCAGGTACTGGACGCCCGCCGAGTCTTGTGCGAACGCCAGCGCGTTGGGGCCGATCGCCACTCCCACCGCCAGGTAGCCCAGCATGGGCGGCAGCTTGAGCGAACGGCACGCCACCACGCCCAGCACGGCGGCCACGAGATAGAGCAGGGCAAGGTCGAGGGAGGTCACGGGGCGATGGTATGCGGCTGGCCGTGCCGCCTCCTGTGCGCCCCATCGCGCGTGACTTCCGCCACGGCGAAACCGGCGTCATGCGCGCCTTGCATGAGCGCATGAACACTTGGCTAGACAAGCTCTGGCGGCACAGGGACGCTTCGCGCTACCGTTCGCCCCACTCAAAGTTACGGAGCATTTCATGCCCAACCTGTCCTTCGTTACGCCCACGCGCAACAGCCCGTGGGGCACGTACCTGTCGCAGATCGACGCCGTGGAACCCTACCTGGGCCACCTGAGCAAGTGGGTCGAGACGCTGCGCCGCCCCAAGCGCGCGCTGATCGTGGACATCCCCATCGAGCTGGACAACGGCACCGTCGCCCACTTCGAGGGCTACCGTGTGCAGCACAGCCTGACGCGCGGCCCCGGCAAGGGCGGCGTGCGCTACCACCCGGACGTGACGCTGGAAGAGGTGATGGCGCTGTCGGGCTGGATGACGATCAAGAACGCCGCCGTCAACCTGCCCTACGGCGGCGCCAAGGGCGGCATCCGGCTGGACCCGTCGGCGCTGTCGATGAAGGAGCTGGAAAAGGTGACGCGCCGGTACACCAGCGAGATCGGCATCATCATCGGCCCCAACCAGGACATCCCTGCGCCGGACGTGAACACGAACGGCAAGATCATGGCCTGGATGATGGACACCTACTCCATGAACACCGGCGCCACGGCGACGGGCGTGGTCACGGGCAAGCCCATCGAACTGGGCGGCTCGCTGGGCCGCGTGGCGGCCACCGGCCGGGGCGTGTTCGTGGTGGGCCGTGAAGCCATGCGCCGCCTGAACATCGACATGGAAGGCGCCCGCATCGCCGTGCAGGGCTTCGGCAACGTGGGCTCCATCGCCGCCAAGCTGTTCGCAGCCAACGGCGCCAAGATCGTCGCCGTGCAGGACCACACCGGCACGCTGGTCAACAGCAGCGGCTTCGACATGGCCGCCCTGCTGGACCACGTGGCCAAGACGCGCGGCGTGGCCGGCTTCAAGGGCGGCGACATGATCGCCAACGAAGATTTCTGGGACATCAAGAGCGATGTGCTGATCCCGGCCGCCCTGGAAGGCCAGATCACCGCCGAACGCGCCCAGCGCATCTCCACCCGCCTGGTGCTGGAAGGCGCCAACGGCCCGACGACGCCGGACGGCGAGGCCGTGCTGGCCGACCGCGGCATCGTGGTGGTGCCGGACGTGATCGCCAACGCCGGCGGCGTGACCGTGTCGTACTTCGAGTGGGTGCAGGACTTCTCGTCCTTCTTCTGGACCGAGGACGAGATCAACGTGCGCCTGGACAAGATCATGATCGGCGCGTTCAAGCACATCTGGGAGACCAGCGAGCAGCACCGCATCACGCTGCGCACCGCCGCCTTCACCGTGGCCTGCACGCGCGTGCTTCAGGCCCGCGAAGAGCGCGGTCTGTATCCCTGATCTGCGCGCAGCGCTGAACACCCAGCCCGCCTCGCGCGGGCTTTTTTGCGCCTGGGCCTCAGCCCTTCACCACCGCGCCCGTGCTGTCCAGCACCCGCAGCGTGACGGGAATGGCCACCGCGATGCTCTGCGTCACGGTGCAGAAGTCTTCAAACGTGTCCAGCACCCGTTGCAGATGCGCCAGCTCGGCCGCCGGCTTGCCCAGGTGCAGGTCCACGGCCAAGGCCTGCACGCGGTTGCGGCCGCGGTCGTTGCGGCCCACGGTGGCCTGCACCTCGGTGCGCAGGGGCGAAGGGTCGTCCTTGTACTTCTGGCAGGCAAACCAGAACGACGCGCTCAGGCAGTGGCCCACGGCCGAGGCCAGCAGGCCGACCGGGTCGGGGCCCTGGCCCGTGCCCAGCGGCGGTGGTTCGTCGGCCAGCAGCACGGGCTGGCCGGTGCCATGCCGGTGCTCGAACAGATAGCCCTGCTTTTGGCAGAGGGTGGCACTGGGGTTGTCCATCGGCAGCTCCGTTGAGGATCAAGCCCGGCACGCTACCTGAAGTGCACCGCATCCTGTCATCGGCCTCCGGGGCCACCGCGTTGCCGGCTGCCGCGCCCTCAAAGGCGCCAGCAACAAACCGCCACCTGACGACGGAATAATCCCGCCATGCCCCGTACCCCCGCCTTCGTCCTGCCGGGCCTGCTCAGCGTGTTGCTGGCGGGCTGCGGCGCCCTGCCGTCACTGCCGGAGAAGCCGCCCAAGGCCGTGTACCAGGGCGAGAAGTTCACGGCCGAAGAGACGTTTTCGCGCCTGTTCGACGCGGGTGTGACCGACACCTGCGAGGCCGCCCGCCGTGCGCTGCTGAGCCAGGGCTACATCATCAGCAAGGCGAACGACGGCATCGTGCAGGGCAGCAAGCGTTTCCAGCCCGAGGGCGAGGTGCACGTGGAAATCGCATTCAACGTGGTGTGCGTGGGCGAGGGCGCCAAGCAGCAGGTGGCCACGGCCTACGTGAGCGCGCTGCAGGACCGCTACGTCATCAAGAAGAACTCCCAGGCCGCCAGCCTGGGCGTGAGCGCGCTGGGCTCCATCTCGGTGCCGCTGTCGTCCACGCAGGACTCCATGGTCAAGGTCGCGTCCGAAACCATTCCGGCCGGCGCCTTCTACGACCGCTTCTTCACCCTCATGCAACGCATGCTGCGCGAGAGCGCCGCCGACCGCTGATGCGCTGCCTCCCCTGGCTGCTGGCCCTGCTCGCCAGCCCCCTGCTGCACGCAGCCCCCCTCGCGCCTGAACTCACCACGCACGCCGAGCGCAGCGGCTTCACGCAAACCGGCCGCTACGAAGAAGTGGGCCGCCTGTGCCACGGCTTCGCCCGGGCCCACCCGCGCGAGGTGCGCTGCACGCGCTTTGGCACCACGCCGCAAGGCCGGCCGATGTGGGCGCTGGTGGCCAGCCAATCGGGCGCACTCACGCCCGAGGCGGCGCACCGCCGCGGCCTGCCGGTGACGCTGGTGCAGGGCGGCATCCATGCCGGGGAGATCGAAGGCAAGGACGCCGGCTTCCTGGCGCTGCGCGAGCAGCTCGCCCGGCCCGGCGCGTTGAAGCAGCAGGTGCTGGTGTTCGTGCCGGTGTTCAACGTGGACGGCCACGAGCGCTTCGGCGCCTGGAACCGCCCCAACCAGCGCGGCCCCGAGCAGATGGGCTGGCGCACCACCGCCCAGAACCTGAACCTCAACCGCGACTACGCCAAGGCCGACGCGCCCGAGATGCAGGCCATGCTGGGCCTGGTGCGCACCTGGGACCCGCTGGTGGCGGTGGACCTGCACACCACCGACGGCGCGCAGTTCCAGCACGACATCGCGGTGATGGTGGAGCCCGTGCAGTCGGGCGACGAGGCCCTGCGCACCGCCGGCCGCGCCTGGCGCGACGGCGTGATCGACCAGCTGCGCGTCCAGGGCGGCCTGCCGCTGCCGTTCTACCCCTCGTTCGTGGAGAGCGACAACCCGGCCAGCGGCTTCCGCGACAGCGTTTCCTCCCCGCGCTTCTCCACCGGCTACTTCGTGCTGCGCAACCGGCTGGGCATGCTGGTGGAAACGCACTCCTGGCGCCCCTACCCCCACCGCGTGCGCCAGACGCGCCAGACGGTGGACGCGGTGCTGAGCCTCGTGGCCACGCACGGCCGCCGCTGGCTGGCCGAGGCGTACGAGGCCGACGCCCGCGCCGCGCAACTCACCGAGCTGCCGCTGGCCTGGCGCACGCTGGACGAGGCCCGCACCATCGACTTCCTCGGCTACGCCTACACCCGCACGCCCAGCGACATCTCCGGCGCGCTGATGACCCGCTACGACGAAACCCGCCCCGAGGTGTGGCGGGTGCCGCTGCGCGACCGCATCGTGCCGGACCGCGTGCGCGCCGCGCCGGGCGCCGGCTACCTGGTGCCGGCCGAACACGCCGCCTGGGTGGGTGAGAAGCTGGCGCAGCACGGCATCCGCTTCGAGCACCTGGCCACCG
>JBBIVU010000013.1:0-26728 GCA_037439585.1 Roseateles sp.
GGCTGGTGGCGGCCTGCACGTTGGTGTTGGCGGCCATGGCGCGGGCCAAGAGGTCGTCCAGCACCGGGTCGGCAAAGGGCTGCCACCAGGTGGCGGTCAGTGCTGGTGCGCCGTTCGCGGATACCGCCTTGTACGCGGCGGGGGCCTGGGGCAGTTGGGACGGGTCCACCGTGCCCACCGAAGCGCAGCCGGCCAGCAGCAGGGCGGTGGCGAGCGAAGTCAGAGCAGCTTTCATGATTACTTTCCTCGTTGCGGCAGGGTGTCGACGACGGGTGCCGGGTGCGGTGCGGCCTCGCTCGGGGCGGCCGTCTGCCCACCGTGGTGGCGCAGCGGCGCGTTGCCCGTGAGGCGGCGCACGATGACGTAGAACAGCGGCGTCAGGAACAAGCCGAAGAAGGTCACGCCGATCATTCCGGCGAACACCGCCACGCCCATCGCCTTGCGCATCTCGGCGCCGGCGCCGGTGCTGAGCACCAGCGGCAGCACGCCCATCACGAAGGCCATCGACGTCATCAGGATGGGGCGCAGCCGCAGCCGTGCCGCCTCCAGCGCGGCCTGCACCGGCGTGCGGCCGGCGAACTCCAGCTCGCGCGCGAACTCGACGATCAGGATCGCGTTCTTCGCAGAGAGGCCCACCAGCACGATCAGACCGATCTGCGTGAACACGTTGTTGTCGCCGTGGCTGAGCCACACGCCGGTCATCGCCGCCAGCAGGCCCATGGGCACGATCAGCAGGATGGCGATGGGCAGCGTCAGGCTCTCGTACTGCGCGGCCAGCACCAGGAATACCAGCAGGATGGCCAGCGGGAACACCCAGGCGGCGGAGTTGCCGGCGATCTTTTCCTGGTAGGTCAGGTCGGTCCACTCGTAGCCGATGCCCGGGGGCAGCGTCTCGGCGGCGATGCGCTCCACGGCGGCCTGGGCCTGGCCCGACGAGAAGCCGGGCGCGGCACCGCCGTTGATGTCGGCCGACAGGAAACCGTTGTAGCGCATGGCACGTTCGGGGCCGAAGCTGGGCTGCACCTTCATCAGCGCGGACAGCGGCACCATGTCGCCCGACGACGAACGCACCTTCAGCGCGCCGATGTCTTCGGCCCGGGCGCGGTAGGCGGCATCCGCCTGCACGCGGACCGAGTAGGTGCGGCCGAACTTGTTGAAGTCGTTCACGTACAGGCTGCCGAGGTAGATCTGCATCGTGTCGAACACGTCCGTCACGGCCACGCCCAGCTGGCGGGCGCGGGTGCGGTCGAGGTCGGCGAACAGCTGCGGCACGTTGACCTGGTAGCTCGAGAACAGGCCGGCGAGCTCGGGCGTCTGGTAGGCCTTGGCCATGAAGGCCTTGAGCGCGCCGTCCAGCGCCTCGTAGCCCAGGCCGCCGCGGTCCTGCAGCTGCAGCTTGAAGCCCCCGGTGGTGCCCAGGCCCTGCACGGGCGGCGGCGGGAACATGACGATGAAGGCGTCCTCGATGGCGCCGTACTGCGCGTTCAGCTTGCCGGCGATGGCGCCGGCCGAGAGGTCAGCGGTCTTGCGCTCTTCAAAAGGCTTCAGCGTCGCGAACACGATGCCCGAGCTGGAGCTGTTCGTGAAGCCGTTGATGGACAGGCCGGGGAAGGCCACCGCGTGCTCCACGCCTGGGGTCTTCAGCGTGATGTCGGTCATGCGGCGGATGACGTCTTCCGTGCGGTCCAGCGTGGCGCCGTCCGGCAGCTGGGCGAAGCCGATCAGGTACTGCTTATCCTGCCCCGGCACGAAGCCGCCGGGCACGGCCTTGAACAGGCCGGCCGTGGCCGCCACCAGCGCCAGGTAGACGAGCATCATGATGGTCTTGCGCGACATCAGCGTCTTCACGCCGCTGCCGTACTTGGCCGAACCGCTGGAGAACAGCTTGTTGAAGCCGCCGAAGAAGCCGCCCAGCACGCGGTCCATGGCGCGGGTCAGTGCGTCCTTGGGCGCGTGGTGGTCCCTCAGCAGCATGGCGGCCAGGGCCGGCGACAGGGTCAGCGAGTTGATGGCCGAGATCACAGTCGAGATGGCGATGGTCAGCGCGAACTGCTTGTAGAACTGGCCCGTCAGGCCGGTGATGAAGGCCAGCGGCACGAACACCGAGATCAGCGTCAGCGCGATGGCGATGATGGGGCCGGACACCTCGCGCATGGCCTGGTAGGTCGCATCACGCGGGCTCAGGCCATTGGCGATGTTGCGCTCCACGTTCTCCACCACCACGATGGCGTCGTCCACCACGATGCCGATGGCCAGCACCAGGCCGAAGAGGCTCAGCGCGTTGATCGAGAAGCCGAAGCCGTGCATGACCGCGAAGGTGCCGATGATGGACACCGGCACGGCCAGCAGCGGGATGATGGACGCGCGCCAGGTCTGCAGGAACAGGATGACGACCAGCACCACCAGCGCCACGGCCTCCAGCAGCGTGTGGATGACGGACTCGATGGAGGCGCGGACGAACTGCGTGGGGTCGTAGACGATGGTGTAGTCCACGCCCTCGGGCATGGCCGTCTTCAGGTCTTCCATCGCCGCGCGCACGTTGGTGGAGATGTCCAGCGCATTGCCGCCCGGGGCCTGGAAGATGGGCACGGCCACGGCCTGCTTGTTGTCCAGCAGCGAGCGCAGCGCGTATTCGCTGGCGCCCAGCTCCACGCGGCCCAGGTCACGCAGGCGCGTGACCGCACCTGAAGCCGAGCCCACGCCGGTCTTCACGATGATGTCGCCGAACTCCTCTGCCGACTGCAGCCGGCCCTGCGCGTTGACCGACAGCTGCAGATCCACGCCCGCCAGGCCCGGCGACGCGCCCACCACGCCGGCTGCGGCCTGCACGTTCTGGCCGCGGATGGCGGCCACCACGTCGCTGGCCGACAGGCCGTGCTCGGCCACCTTCTGCGGGTCCAGCCACACGCGCATCGCGTAGTCGCCCGAGCCGAACATCAGCACCTGGCCCACGCCCGGGATGCGCGCAAGGCGGTCCTTCACGTTGAGCAGCGCGTAGTTGCGCAGGTAGGTCATGTCGTAGCGGCCGTTGGGCGAGGTCAGGTGCACGACCATGGTCAGGTCGGGGCTGCTCTTGACCGTCGTCACGCCCAGGCGCTTGACCTCCTCGGGCAGCCGCGCCTCGGCCTGCGCGACGCGGTTCTGCACCATCTGCTGCGCCTTGTCGGGGTCGGTGCCGAGCTTGAAGCTGACGGTCAGCGTCATCAGGCCGTCGGTGGTGGCCTGGCTGCTCATGTAGAGCATGTCCTCGACGCCGTTGATGGCTTCTTCCAGCGGGGTGGCCACCGTCTCGGCAATCACCTTGGGGTTGGCGCCCGGGTACTGGGCGCGCACGACGACCGAGGGCGGCACGACGTCGGGGTATTCCGAGATCGGCAGCGCGCGGATCGACAGCAGGCCGCCGATGAAGATCAGCAGCGACAGCACGCCCGCAAAGATCGGGCGGTCGATGAAGAATTTGGAGAGATTCATGGGGGCTCCTGGCGCGAGCGCTGCGGTTTCAGGCGACAGCACGCCCCCCGCAGGCCGGTGATGCCGGCCCGCAGACAGCGCTCGCGGGTGGGGTTTAGGCTTCTTGGATCAGGAGGTTTTGGCGGCCGCCTGCTGCGCACTCAGCTCGGGCTTGGCGTCCATCGCCACGTCCTTGGGCGCCAGCACCGAGCCCGGCCGCACGCGCTGCACGCCGCCGACAACGATGCGCTCGCCGCCCTTGAGGCCCGAGGTCACCACGCGCAGGCCGTTCACGCTGGCGCCCAGCGTCACCGGGCGCCACTCGGCCTGGTTGCCGGTGCCGACGACGATGACATAGCGCTTGTCCTGATCGGTGCCCACGGCGCGCTCGTTCACCAGCAGCGCGGGCTCGTTCTTCGCCTGGCCCATGCGCAGCTTGGCGAACTGGCCCGGGATGAGGCGGCCGTCCTTGTTGTCGAACACGGCGCGCACGCGCAGCGTGCCGCTCTTGGCGTCCACCTGGTTGTCCACCAGCTGCAGGCGGCCGGTGAGCGAGTCGGCGCCGCTGGCCATCTCGACCGGGATCTTCTCCAGGCCGCGGCGGTCTCCCGGCAATGCGGCCAAAGCGCCGGTGACGATCTTCTCGTCGGCGTCGAAGCTGGCGTAGATGGGGCTGACCGACACCAACGTCGTCAGCACCGGCGCACCGGCGCCTGCGGCGACCAGGTTGCCGGTGGTCACCTCGATCTTGCCGACGCGGCCGGCCACCGGGGCGCGCACCTGGGTGTAGCTCAGCGACAGCTGCGCCGTCTGCAGCGCGGCCTGGGCGGCGCGCAGGTTGGCGGCGGCCTCGCGGGCGGCGTTGTCCTTCTCGTCGAACTCGCGCTTGGCGACGGCGCGGTCATCCCACAGGGCCTTGGCGCGCTGCGCCTCGCTCTGCGAGTAGGTCACGCGGGCCTGGGCTGCAGCGACTTGCGCTTCCATGCGCGCCACCTCGGCCTGGTAGGGCGCGGGGTCGATGGTGACGAGCAGGTCGCCCGCCTTCACCAGGCTGCCCTCGCGGAAGTGCACGGCCTGCAAGGCGCCGGACACGCGGGCCCGCACGTCCACGCGGTCCACGGCTTCCAGCCGGCCGGAGAACTCGTTCCAGGCGGCCACGTCCTGGCTCACGACCTTGGCGACGGACACGGGTGTGGCCAGCGGCGCGCCAGGGCCGGCATCCGCCTGGGCGGGGTGAATGAAGGGGCCGAAGCCGATGGCAGCCACGGCCACGAGGGCGGTGGCGCCGGCGATGAGGCCGAGGCGGCGGTTGAAGCGAGGGGGCGTGTTCATTTCGAGTTCTCTCCGGGGGTCATTCAGGCAGCGACAAGGCGCGGCGTGCCGCCTCGCGCAGGAATTCGTGGATGGGGTTGAGCGTCTGCTCGGGCGCGAGCGTGGGCACCGTCAGGTCCTGCGCGCTGCCGCCGTGCCCGCGCAGCGCGGCCGCGTAGCGGCGGGCCTCGTCGTTGAGCGGGTGGCCGGCCAGGCTCAACACCAGGGCGGGCGCCAGGCTGCCCAGGCGGCTGGCGTTCAATGGCACGGCGTAGGGGTGGTCGGCATTGATGCAGGTGCCGAGGTAGGCCTTCCAGCCCTGGGCGTAGTGGCATTCGCAGCCACCGCACTCGCCCTCGCGCATCGATGCGCTGCCCAACCGCGGGTCCAGCATGGGAGACACGAGCAACTGGCCGGCGAGCGCCGGGGCGTGCTTGCCGCCCGCCTCCTCGCCGCCCACGAACAGCGCGGTGTGGGCCGAACCGGTCAGCTTGGCTGGCTGGGTGGCAAGCGCCTGCAGCGCCTGGAAGGCGGCCGTCAGGCTGGCGGGAAAGGCGTGCTCCGGCGCCAGCGGGTAGTCCAGCGCCACCACATCGGCGCCAGCCTCGGCCAGCAGCTCACTGCGGTCGCGCGAGTCGGCCAGCGAGCCGTCGGTGAAGCTGCCGCCATGCAGCCACAGCAGCAGCGCGCGGTCGTGGCCTTCCAGCGGGCGGCGGGCTTTGTAGACCTGGGCCACCAGGCCCGGCGCCGGGCCGAGACGCAACGTGGCAGGGGCGGCGATCTTTTCCATGACCCGAAAGATAGAGATTGATGGGCTAGGGATAAACGGGCTCTAAAGTGACTCACTTTTCCTTGGCGTGGAACAATGAGTTCATCCCTGCCCGCCCTGGGGCCTTTCAAGCCCGCCGCTCGCCCATGGACCGTCTCACTGCGATGCAAGCCTTTGTCCGGGTCGTCGAGGCCGGCACCTTCACCAAGGCTGCCGACTCGCTCGACCTCCCCAAGGCCACCGTCACCCGCCTGATCCAGACGCTGGAAACCCACCTGCGCACCAAGCTGCTGAACCGCACGACGCGACGCGTGACCGTCACGCCCGACGGCGCGGCCTACTACGAGCGTGCGATGCGCCTGCTGGGCGATCTGGAGGAGCTGGAAGGCAGCATGAACCAGGCGCGCGTGACGCCGCGCGGCCGCATCCGCATCGACGTGCCGGGCGTGGTGGGCCGCGAGATGATCATTCCCCACCTGCCGGACTTCTACGCCAAGTACCCCGACATCCAGATCGAGCTGGGTGTGAGCGACCGCACGGTGGACCTCATCAGCGACAACATCGACTGCGTGATCCGCGGCGGCGAGCTGACCGACCAGAGCCTGGTGGCGCGGCGCATCGCCGAGTTCCGCTTCATCACCTGCGCCACACCTGAGTATCTGCGCCGCCACGGCACGCCCGCGCACCCGCGCGAGCTGGGTGAGGCGCCGCACCGCATGGTGGGCTACTTCTCGGCGCGCACGGGCAAGGTCATGGGCGACACCTTCTTGCGTGGTGAGGAAAAGGTAGAGATCTTGGGCAACCACGTGCTCGCCGTGAACGACGCCAGCGCCTACCTGAACGCGGGCCTGGCCCACCTGGGCGTCATGCAGCTGACCTGCTTCATGGCCGGGCCGCTGATCCGCAGCGGCGAGCTGGTGCGGGTGCTGGAGGAGTGGGACGCCGAGCCCATCCCGGTCTACGTCGTCTACCCGCCCAACCGCCACCTCAGCAGCAAGCTGCGGGTGTTTGTCGACTGGGTCGTTGAGCTGCTGGGCCGCGAGGCGATGGGTGGCTTGAAAATGCGCTGTATGACCTGAGCCGGTGGGGGTGTCAGGCCGGCTCGTTGCTGGCCAAGATGGCGGCCGCCTGGCCGAAATCCTCAGCCGAGGGCACCGGTGCGCTGATGGCCAGCAACATGCCCGCCGCCAGTGCGGTGACGGCGGTGGCGGCAGTGATCAGGGTGAAAAAGGAACGTGTGTTCATGGTGACTCTCCTGGCCGGCGCCCTCTTCCTCTTGGTGGGGATGGGGTGTGCCGACAGGTTGTCACTTTAGGTATTCCGCCCCGCGAGAAAAAGCGGGTGGAATAGAACGGCGAGTTGCTGCGGGCGGAACAATCCGCCCTTGAATTTCGCCATCAGCCCTTGCGTGGCGCGCCACGCCCGCGCGCTTCCAGCCAAGCCTTGGCTTCGGAGAAGTGCCCGCAGCCGATGAAGGGCCGCGGCGGCTTGGTGGCCGACAGCGGCGACGGGTGGTTGGCCTTGAGCACCAGATGGCCTTGCTGTGCTGCCTCGATCAGCGGTGCCTTGGCCTGGGCGTAGGCGCCCCACAGCATGAAGACCTTGGGCGCTGAGTCTTCCGCGGCGGCCTTGATGAGCGCATCGGTGAGTGGCTCCCAGCCCCGGTTGGCGTGGCTGGCGGCCTGGCCGTCTTCCACGGTCAGCACGGCGTTCAGCAGCAGTGTGCCGCCCTCGGCCCAGCGCACCAGGCTGCCGGTGGGCGGGAAGGGCTTGCCGAGGTCGCGCTGGATCTCCTTGAAGATGTTGCGCAGGCTGGGCGGGAAGGGCACACCCTCGGGCACGCTGAAGCTCAGGCCCTCGGCCTGGCCGGGGCCGTGGTACGGGTCCTGGCCGAGGATGACGACGCGCGTCTGCGCGAGAGGCGTTAGCGTCAGTGCCCGAAGCGGCTCGGGCGGGTAGATGGTGGCGCCAGCGGCGTGGCGTTCGGCCAGGTAGGCCAGCAGCTTCTGCCCGACGGGGCTGGCGGCCCAGGCGTCGACGACGGGGCGCCAGTCGGTGTCGGGCAGGTTCAGCGGGAAGTTCATGCGAACAGCGTTGCCAGCGCCTGGCCGGGGTCGGGCTGGCGCATGAAGGCCTCGCCAACGAGGAAGGCGTTCACGTTGGCGTCGCGCATGCGCTGCACGTCCGCTGCGCCGAGGATGCCGCTCTCGGTCACCAGCAGCCGGTCGGCCGGCACGCGCGGCAGCAGGCCCAGCGTGGTGTCCAGCGTCACGTCGAAGGTGCGCAGGTTGCGGTTGTTGATGCCCACCAGCGGCGTCTTGAGCTTCAGCGCACGGTCGAGCTCATCGCCGTCGTGCACTTCCACCAGCACGTCCAGGCCGAGGGCGTGGGCGGCGGCCTCGAGGTCGGCCATCTGCGAGTCGGCCAGGCAGGCGGCGATGAGCAGGATGCAGTCCGATCCAATAGCGCCGGCTTCCATCACCTGGTACTCGTCCACCATGAAGTCCTTGCGCAGCACCGGCAGCTCGCAGGCCGCACGGGCCTGCTGCAGGTAGGCCACCGCGCCCTGGAAAAAGCGCTCGTCGGTCAGCACGCTCAGGCATGCCGCACCGTGGCGGGCATAGGTCTCGGCGATCTGCGCGGGCTGGAAGTCCGCGCGGATCACGCCCTTGCTGGGGCTGGCCTTCTTGATCTCGGCGATGACGCCCGCCTGGCCGGCCTCGATCTTGGCGCGCAGGGCGCGCTCGAAGCCGCGCTGCTCGCCTTTGCGGCCTTCCGCTTCTTCACGCTGCGACGCCAGCGAGCGCCGGGCCTTGGCGGCCGCGATCTCCTCCCACTTGACCTCGACGATGCGGTTCAGGATGTCCGCGCTCATGCCGCGCTTCCCAGGCCCTGGGTGGCGCTCACGAAGGCGTCCAGCTTGGCGCGGGCGGCGCCGCTGTCCAGCGCGGTGCGGGCGCGCTGGATGCCGTCGGCGATGGAGCTCGCCACATTGGCCGCGTAGAGCGTGGCGCCGGCGTTCAGCAGCACGATGTCGCGCGCCGGGCCGGTGTGGCCGTCCAGCACGCCGATCAGCATTTGGCGCGACTGCTCCGGGCCTTCCACCTTGAGGCTGCGGTTGCTGGCCATCGCGAAGCCGAAGTCCTCCGGATGCACCTCGTACTCGCGGATGGCGCCGTCCTTCAGCTCGCCCACCAGGGTGGTGGCGCCCAGCGAGATTTCGTCCATGCCGTCCTTGCCGTACACGACGAGCGCGTGCTCGGCGCCCAGGCGCTGCAGCACGCGCACCTGGATGCCGACGAGGTCGGGGTGGAACACGCCCATCAGGATGTTGGGCGCACCGGCCGGGTTGGTCAGCGGGCCCAGGATGTTGAAGATGGTGCGCACGCCCAGCTCGCGGCGCACCGGCGCGATGTTCTTCATCGCCGGGTGGTGGTTGGGCGCGAACATGAAGCCGATGCCGCACTCGGCCACGCTGGCGGCCACCTGGCGGGGCGTGAGCTGGATGTTGGCGCCCAGCGCCTCCAGCACGTCGGCGCTGCCGGTCTTGCTGCTCACGCTGCGGTTGCCGTGCTTGGCCACCTGTGCGCCGGCAGCGGCGGCCACGAACATCGAGCAGGTGGAGATGTTGAAGCTGTGCGCGCCGTCGCCGCCCGTGCCGACGACGTCCACGAGGTGCGCTTGCGGGCCCAGCGGCACCTTGTTGCTCAGCTCGCGCATCACCTGTGCAGCGGCGGTGATCTCGCCGATGGTTTCCTTCTTCACGCGCAGGCCGGTGATGAAGGCCGCCGCGATGACGGGCGACATCTCGCCGGCCATGATGCGGCGCATCAGCGTCAGCATCTCGTCGTGGAAGATCTCGCGGTGCTCGATGACGCGGGTGAGGGCTTCGTTGTCGGTGATCGGCATGGCTCAGCTCTTGAAGAAGTCGGCGGCGGACGCGATGGCGTGCTCGATGCCGGCGGCATCGACGTCCAGGTGGGTCACGAAACGCAGGCCGATGAGGCCGGTGGCCAGCACGCCGCGTGACTTCAGGTGCTCCAGCAGTGCGGGGCCGCGGCCGTCGCTGACCTGGGCGAAGACGATGTTCGTCTGCGGTGGCGTGACCGTGACGCCCGGCAGGGCGGCCAGGCCCTCGGCCAGCCGGCGCGCCAGCGCATGGTCGTCGGCCAGGCGGGCCACATGGTGGGTCAGCGCGTGATCGGCTGCAGCCGCCAGCACGCCCACCTGGCGCAGGCCGCCGCCCACCATCTTGCGGATGCGGTGGGCGCGCTGGATCAGTTCCCGCGAGCCCACCAGCATCGAGCCGATGGGTGCGCCCAGGCCCTTGCTGAAGCAGATGGACACCGAGTCGAACGGCCGGGTCAGGTCGGCCACCGAGCGGCCCGATGCCACCGAGGCGTTGAACAGCCGAGCGCCGTCCAGGTGGGTGGAGAGGCCCCGGGCATGGGCCAGGTCGCAGGCGGCCTCGGCGTAGCCTGTGGGCAGCACGTTGCCGCCCCAGGTGTTCTCCAGCGCCAGCAGCCGCGTGCGGGCGAAGTGCGGGTCGTCGGGCTTGATGGCCGCGGCGATGTCCTCGAGCTTGATCGTGCCGTCGGGCTGGTTGGGCAGGGGCTGGGGCTGGATGCTGCCCAGCACCGCCGCGCCGCCGCCCTCGTAGCGGTAGGTGTGGGCCATCTGGCCGACGATGTACTCGTCGCCCCGGCCGCAGTGCGCCAGCAGCCCGCACAGGTTGCTCTGCGTGCCGCTGGCCATGAAGAGCGCGGCCTCCTTGCCGAGCAGCGCGGCAACGCGCTCCTGCAGCGCGTTGACGGTGGGGTCGTCGCCGAAGACGTCGTCGCCCACGACTGCGCGGGCCATGGCTTCGCGCATGGTGGGCGTTGGTTTGGTGACGGTGTCGCTGCGCAGGTCGACGACGGCACCGCCCGTACCGGTGCCCGAAGAGGGCGCGTAGTCGCTCATGGCTTCAACTCCAGGAAGTTGCGCAGCATCGCGTGACCGTGCTCGCTGAGGATGGACTCGGGGTGGAACTGCACGCCTTCCAGCGGCGTGGCCGTGCCGGCCAGCTCGCGGTGGCGCACGCCCATGATCTCGCCGTCCTCGCTGCGGGCGGTGATCTCCAGCACGGCCGGGCAGGTGGCTTCCTCAATGACCAGCGAGTGGTAGCGGATGACGCTGAACTCGCGCGGCAGGCCGCTGAACACGCCGCGTTGATCGGTCGTGATCGTGCTGGCCTTGCCATGCATTTGGCGCTGCGCGCGGATGATGCGTCCGCCCAGGGCCTGGCCCATGGACTGGTGGCCCAGGCACACGCCCAGCAGCGGTTTCTTGCCGATGAAATGCTGGATGGCTTCCACGCACACGCCGGCCTCGTTGGGCGTGCAGGGGCCGGGGGAGAAGACGATGTGGTCGGGGTTCAGTGCCGCCATGTCGGCGACGGTGATCTCGTCGTTGCGCACCACCTTCACGTCGGCGCCCAGTTCACCGAGGTACTGGACGATGTTGAAGGTGAAGCTGTCGTAGTTGTCGATCATCAGCAGCATGTCAGGTCTCCCGCCGGGCCGCCCCAAGGGAGGCCGCGCCCCCTCGGGGGGCAGTGAACGAAGTGAGCGTGGGGGTCATCAAAATCCCTCTTCCACCAGTTCCGCTGCGCGCAGCAAGGCGCGTGCTTTCGCCTCGGTTTCCTGCCATTCCAGCTCGGGCACGGAGTCGGCCACCACGCCGGCTGCCGCCTGCACGTAGAGCATGCCGTCCTTGACGATGCCGGTGCGGATGGCGATGGCCAGGTCCATGTCACCGGCAAAGCTCAGGTAGCCGCATGCGCCACCGTAGATGCCGCGCTGCACGGGCTCGAGCTCGTCGATCAGCTCCATCGCGCGCACCTTGGGGGCGCCGCTGAGTGTGCCGGCCGGGAAGGTGGCTTTCAGCACATCGAGCTGCCCCACCTCGGGCCGCAGCGTGCCCTCGACGTTGGAGACGATGTGCATCACGTGCGAGTAGCGCTCCACGCCGAAGGCTTGGGTCACGTTCACGCTGCCGGTGTGGGCGATGCGGCCGATGTCATTGCGTGCCAGGTCGATCAGCATCAGGTGCTCGGCGCGTTCCTTGGGGTCGGCCTTGAGTTCGGCTTCCAGCTGCTGGTCGCGTTCTGGCGTGCCGCCACGGGGCCGCGTGCCGGCCAGCGGGCGGATGGTGACCTTGCGGCTGCCGTCGTCCGCGTGCTCCTCGCGCACCAGGATTTCCGGGCTCGCGCCCACCACCTGGAAATCGCCAAAGTCGTAGAAGTACATGTAGGGGCTGGGGTTCAGCGCCCGCAACGCGCGGTACAGCGCGATCGGTTCGGCCTTGTAGGGCTTGGCCAGGCGCTGGCCGATGACGACCTGCATCAGGTCGCCCGCCGCGATGTACTCCTTGGCGCGCTCGATGGCGGCCATCAGCTCGGCCTTGGAGAAGTCGCGCTGCACCGGGTGCGATTCGCTGCGCGCCACGCGCGGCACGCTCACCGAGTAGGTGAGCTTGTCGCGCAGCTGCGAGAGCCGCCTGGTGGCGCGGAAGTAGGCCTCGGGCTGGCGCGGGTCGGCCCAGACGATGAGGTACAGCCGCCCGGAGAGGTTGTCGATGACGGCCACTTCTTCCGACAGCAGCAGCAGGATGTCCGGCGTGCCCAGGCCCCCTTCCTTGGGGTTGCGGGCCAGTCGCTTCTCGATGGCGCGCACGGCCTCGTAGCCGAAGTAGCCGGCCAGGCCGCCGCAAAAGCGCGGCAGGCCGGCGGGGATCTTGGGCTGGATGCGCTCCTGGTAGGCCGCGATGAAATCCAGCGGGTTGCCTTCGTGCGTCTCGACGACGTTGCCGTCGGTCACCACCTCGCACAGCGTGCCCGTGGCGCGCAGCAGCGTGCGCGCCGGCAGGCCGATGAAGGAGTAGCGCCCGAAGCGCTCGCCGCCGACGACGGACTCCAGCAGGAAGCTGTTGCGGCCCTGGCCGGCACCGGCGCAGAGCTTGAGGTAAAGGGACAGCGGGGTTTCGAGATCGGCGAAGGCCTCGCTGATCAGTGGGATGCGGTTGTAGCCCTCGGAAGCGAGGCTCTGGAATTCGATTTCTGTGATCACGGCATCAAACCTTGGAACGGGGTGTTCAGGGCTTGGCGTGCAGCCCGTGGAAGACCGGGCAACGCGAGACAGGTGCGCGTCAGGGCGCGCCAAGCGGCATCAGGGCAGGGCTGACCAGCGACGCCAGGGCCAGGCTCCCCGGTCGCTCGACCCCGTGATGTGCTTGCGCGTGATGAACATGGCGCGATCAGTGTATCAGCGGGGTTTTCGCTCGGCGGCGCCATACTTCGGGTCACGAAGACGCCGCCATCGCGGCAGGAAAACGGAGCGAGACATGCGCGCATTCATCATTGCGGCACTGCTGGCCGGCGCCAGCCTGACGGGAGGGGGTGCCTGGGCCCAGGTGGTCGAGGTGGCCAATGTGAAGTACGAGCCGGCCCTGGACCTGGGGGGGCAGAAGCTGCTGCTCAACGGGGCAGGCATTCGCTACAAGTTCGTCGTCAAGGTCTACACGGCCGGGCTCTACCTCACCCACAAGGCCGGCACCACGCCGGAGGTGCTGGCCGCGCCTGGCCCAAAGCGCATCCACATCCAGATGCTGCGCGACATCGACGGCAACGAACTCGGCAAGCTTTTCACCAAGGGCATGGAGGCCAACGCCCCGCGCGAGGAGTTCGTGAAGTGCATCAATGGCGTGCTCAAGCTCAGCGAGGTGTTCGCCAGCCGCAAGCAGCTCAACAGCGGCGACAACTTCTCCGTGGACTATGTGCCCGGCCTCGGCTCCACGCTGGTGCTCAACGGCAAGCCGCTGATGACCGAGCCCATCAAAGAGCCAGAGTTCTTTTCCGCACTGCTGCGCATCTGGCTGGGCGATAAGCCCGCCGATGAGGGGCTGAAGGACGCCCTGCTGGGCATCAAGCGCGAACGCAAGCGCTGAACGCGTCCAGCCGGTCGATGTACTGGCCGGCTCGCACGGCGCGGATGTCCTCGCCGTGGTTGTAGCCGTACGTCACCAGCACCACCGGACAGCCGGCCGCGTGCGCGGCTTCGGCGTCGTTGCGTGAATCGCCCACCATCCACGTCAATGAAGGCGCCGTGCCCAGCGCCTCGCAGGTCTTGAGCAGCGGCAGCGGGTCGGGTTTCTTTCGCTCGAAGCTGTCGCCGCCAAAGACGTGGGTGAAGAAGCCATCCAGGTTTTTGCGCTTCAGCAGTTCGCGCGCAGGCGCCGTGGGCTTGTTCGTCAGCACCGCCAGCTGCAGGCCATGCGCCTGCAGCGCCCGGAGACCTTCGATGACACCGGGGTACACAGCCGCGTGCTCGCCATTCACGGCCGCGTAGTGGTGCTGGTACAGCCCCCAGGCGCGGTCGAACAGCTCAGGTGCTGCGCCCACGTGCGCCAGCGTTTGCCGCACCAGGTTCTCCCCACCGCGGCCGATGGTGTGCTCGACGAAGTTGCGGCCCACGGCCGGCAGGCCGAGGTCGGCGAGCGTCAGGCCCAGCACTGCGACGAAGTCGCCGAGGGTGTCGACCAGGGTGCCGTCGAGGTCGAGGATGCAGGCTTGGGGTGTCATGGGGTCATCAGCCCATCGGACTTGAACATGGCCTTGATGCCGCGCACCGCCTGGCGGATGCGGCCCTCGTTCTCGATGAGGGCGAAGCGCACATGGCCATCGCCGTGGTCGCCGAAGCCGATGCCGGGCGACGCGCAGACCTTGGCTTTCTCCAGCAGCTGGCGCGCGAACTCCAGCGAGCCGAGCTTGCGGTAGGGCTCGGGGATGCGCGCCCAGATGTACATGCTGGCCTTGGGGCAGTCCACCGCCCAGCCGGCTTCGATCAAGCCCTTGTAGAGCACGTCGCGGCGGCGCTGGTAGCTGGCGGCGATGTCCTTCACGCATTGCTGGTCGCCTTCGAGTGCCGCGATGGCAGCCACCTGCAGCGGCGTGAAGGTGCCGTAGTCGTGATAGCTCTTGATGCGCGCCAGGGCCGCGACGAGGTCGGGGTTGCCCACCATGAAGCCCACCCGCCAGCCGGCCATGTTGTAGCTCTTGCTGAGGGTGAAGAACTCCACCGCCACGTCCTTGGCGCCGGGCACCTGCATGATGGACGGGGCCTCGTAGCCGTCGAACACGATGTCGGCGTAGGCCAGGTCGTGCACGACGAGGATGTCGTGCTTCTTGGCCAGGGCCACCACGCGCTCGAAGAAGCCCAACTCCACGCACTGCGCCGTCGGGTTGGACGGGAAGCCGAACACCATCATCTTGGGCTTGGGGTAGCTGCCGCGGATGGTCTTCTCCAGCTCGGCGAAGAAGTCCACCTCGCTGCTCACCGGGATGGCGCGTATGTCAGCGCCGGCGATCACGGCGCCATAGATGTGGATGGGGTAGCTCGGGTCGGGCACGAGCACGGTGTCGCCACGGTCCAGCGTGGCCAGCATCAGGTGCGCGAGGCCTTCCTTGGAGCCTATGGTGACGATGGCTTCCGTGTCGGGGTGGATGTCCACCCCGTAGCGGCGTTTGTACCAGTGAGAAATGGCGCGGCGCAGCCGCGGGATGCCCTTGCTGGCCGAGTAGCCGTGGGTGTCGGGCCGCTGGGCGACCTCGGCGAGCTTGGCGACGATGTGCGGCGGTGTGGCCCCGTCGGGGTTGCCCATGCTCATGTCGATGATGTCCTCTCCGCGTCGGCGGGCCGCGAGCTTGAGCTCGGCGGTGATGTTGAAGACGTAGGGGGGGAGACGGTCGATGCGCGAGAAGCGGCGCTTGCCGCCCGCAGGCGAAGAGGCAGAGGTCATGGGCAGTGTCACGTGAGCGCCCGGAACCGTCCGAGCGACGTGGGCGGCGTGGCGCCGCACCGGGATGGAACTTAGCACGGGTTTCCTAGAATCGCGCCATGACTTTTTCCGCCGCCCCCATCGTCTGCATCGGCGGCCTCAACATCGATCGAAAGCTCAAGCTGCTGGCCCGGGCGCTGGGCGGGTCGTCCAACCCCTGTGAATCGCATGAAACGCCCGGCGGCGTGGTTCGCAACGTGGCTGAGAACCTGGCGCGGCTGGGCCTGCCGGTGGCGTTGGTGGCTGCTGTGGGGGACGACGCCGGAGGGCGCATGTTGCTGGAGCAGGCGGCCCGGGTCGGTATCGACACGTGCGCCGTCATCCGGCTGCGCGGCCAGGCGAGCGACAGCTACACGGCCGTGTTGGCGGCCGATGGCAGCCTGTCACTGGGCCTGGCCGCCATGCCACTGGTGGAGCGCCTCAACCCGTCGGCCCTGGAAGCCAGCAAGGCATTGCGCGCGAGGGCGGCATTGGTGGTGGCCGACGGCAACCTGCCCACCGACGCTTGGCCCTTGTTGCTGGCCGAGGCCCGCACGAGCGGCATTCCGCTGGTGGGGGTGGCCGTGTCCGAGGCCAAGATGGAGCGCCTGCCCGATCACCTGGACGGCCTGCATCTGCTGGTGATGAACGCGGGCGAGCTGGCCACGGTGGCGGCGGATGCGAACACGGCCTTCGAGGCGCTCCATGCGCGCGGCGTGGGGTGCGTGCTGGTGTCCCGGGGCCCCGAGGGTCTGCTGCTCAGCACACCGGGCCGCGCACCGCGCCACTGGCCGGCGCCCCGGGTGCAGGTGGTGGACGTGACCGGCGCGGGTGACGCGCTGTCGGCCGGCGTCTGCGCCTCGCTGCTGCAGGCGCCCGGCGATTTCGATGCCGCTGCCCGCCTGGGCCTGGATCTGGCGGCGTTGACGCTGCAGACGACGGACAGCGTGCACCCCGAATTGACCTCCGATTTCCTCCGCGACAGATAAGCGAACGGCAAGCCCCCCGATGAATGCACTGATCCAACTCTCGCCCGAAGTGGCCGCCGCCCGCGAACAGGGCCGCCCCGTCGTCGCGCTGGAATCCACCATCATTGCCCACGGCATGCCCTGGCCGCAGAACCTGGAGACGGCGCGCGAGGTGGAGGACGTGATCCGTGCGGAAGGTGCCGTGCCGGCCACCATCGCCGTCATCGGGGGCTGCATCCGCGTGGGCTTGACGCTGGACGAGCTGCAGCAGTTGGCCCAGGCGCCCGACGCGATGAAGCTCAGCCGCCGCGACCTGCCTTACGCCATCGCCACCGGCCGGCTGGGGGCCACCACCGTGGCGGCCACCATGATCTGCGCCCAGCTGGCCGGCATCGAGGTGTTCGTGACCGGCGGCATCGGCGGCGTGCACCGGGGCGGCGCCGAGAGCTTCGACATCTCGGCCGACCTGCAGGAGCTGGCGCGCACGCCGGTGGCGGTGGTGTGTGCGGGTGCCAAGTCCATCCTGGATCTGGGCCTGACGCTGGAATACCTGGAGACGCATGGTGTGCCCGTGCTGAGCGTCGGCCAGGACAACTTCGCCGCCTTCTTCACGCCCGACAGCGGCCTCAAGGCCGACTTCCGCATGGACGATGCAGCCGCGCAGGCGCGCTTCATCCGCGCCAAGTGGGCTTTGGGCCTGGGGGGCGGCGTGGTGGTGAGCAACCCCGTGCCGGCGCAGGCGGCGATGCCGCGCGAGGAGATCGATGCCATCACTGCCCAGGCCCTGGCCGAAGCCGACGCGCAAGGCATCACCGGCAAGGCCATCACGCCCTTCCTGCTGGGGCGAATCAAGGCGCTGACGGGCGGGCGCAGCCTGGCCACCAACATCGCGCTGGTCAAGCACAACGCCGTCGTCGGCGCGCGCCTGGCGCGTGCTTTGCAGAACTAAAGCTGCAAAACGCGCAAGCTGGGGCTCGCCAGCAAACTCCGGGAAAAACGGGGCGGGTAAGCTGATACGTTTTTTCAGTCAACCCCTATTACTTTCGGCAGGCTTGCATGCGCGCGAACCCTCCTTTGATTCTTTGCGGCCTGGCGCTGACCTTGCTGGCCGGATGTGGGCGCAAGGACGACGCCGCCAGCGTGGCGGCCCCGGCCGGGGCCGTCAGTGCACCGCCGGCACAGAACGTGAGCGTGGTGCAGGTGAAACAGGCCGACGTTCCCATCACGGTGGAAGCCAGCGGTACGGTCACCGCCTTGCAAAGCGTGGATTTGCGAGCCCAGACCACCAGCACGGTGGCCCAGGTGCTGGTGAAGGATGGGCAGAACGTCAGGAAGGGTGAGTTGCTGTTCCGCTTCGACGACCGCGCCGATCGCGCCGCGCTTGACAAGGCCCGCGCCCAGCTCGCCCGTGACCGCGCAGCCCAAGCCGACCTGGAGCGGCAGCTCAACCGCGCCAAGGACCTGAAAGCGCAGAATTTCATTGCCCAGAACGCGGTGGACACGGCCCAGGCGAACCTCGACGGGGCGCTGGCGCTCATCCGCAGCGACGAGGCCGCCGTGCAGGCCGCACAGGTCTCGGCCAGCTACAACGAGTTGCGTGCGCCCATCAGTGGCCGCGCGGGCATCGTCAATGTGTTCCCCGGCAGCCTGGTGCAGGCCAATGCCACGGCGGCTCCCCTCGTCAACATTGCGCAGTTGGACCCGATCGGCATCAGCTTCACCGTGCCCGAGACACAGTTGTCCTCGCTGCTGAGTGCCACGCGCGGCGGTCCACTGGACGTCGAAGCCCTGCCGCCGCCCGGCTCGCCGCGAGGCGCTGCCTCCCTCAAGGGCCGCGTGTCGGCGGTGGACAACCTCGTCGACCCCAGCACGGGCACCATCAAGGTCAAGGCGGAGTTCGACAACAAGGCCCAGGCGCTCTGGCCGGGGCAGTACCTGCGCGTGCGGGTCACGCTGCGCACCCTGAAGGGTGTGACGGTGGTGCCGCAGGCCGCCCTCATCATGCGGGGCACGGACCGCTCGGTGTATGTCGTGGGCCCGGACAACACGGCCAAGCTGGTGCCGGTGCAACTGCGCCAAGCCATGGGTGAACTGGCCGTGGTGGAGGGCCTGGAGGCGACGGCCCAGGTCGTCATGGACGGCAAGCAGAACCTGCGGCCCGGCACGCCGTTGCGCATCCAGGCGGCTGGTGCTGCCGCATCGGCACCGGCCGCAGCCGCTTCGGGCGCCAGCAAATGAGGTTGACTGAAGTCTTCATCCGGCGGCCGGTCATGACCGTGCTGCTGAACCTGTCGCTGGTCATCGCCGGCCTGGCGGCGTGGAGCCGCATCCCGGTGGCCGCTCTGCCGTCCTACAACACCCCCGTCATCAACGTGGGCGCGTCGTTGCCGGGTGCATCGCCCGAGACGATGGCGTCGTCCGTGGCACTGCCACTGGAAAAGCAGTTCGCCACCATTGCGGGCCTGCAGACCATCTCGTCCACCAACACGCTGGGCAGCACCTCGCTCACGCTGGAGTTCGACCCCTCGCGCAACATCGACGCAGCCGCCGTGGACGTGCAGGCGGCGCTGTTCCGTTCCTTGCGTGCGCTGCCGGCCGAGATGACCTCGCCGCCGAGCTACCGCAAGGTGAACCCGGCCGATGCGCCGGTGCTGCTGGTGGCCTTGACCTCGCCGTCCATCGACCTGACCGAGCTCAACGACTACGCCGAAAACCTGCTGTCCCCGGGCCTGTCCACCATCGACGGTGTGGCCCAGGTGTCCATCTACGGCCAGAAGCGCTTTGCCGTGCGCATCAAGGTCAAGAACGACCTGCTGAACCAGCGCAACATCACGCTGAGCGAGTTGCAGGCTGCGGTGACCAGCGCGAATGCCAACACGCCCGTGGGGGTGCTCGATGGCGCACGCCAGACGCTCACCATCCAGGCCAATCGCCAGCTGCGCAATGCGGCCGAGTTCGGCCGCATCGTCGTGGCCTCGCGCAATGGCGCGCCCGTGCTGTTGCGCGACGTGGCCGAGGTGCAGGACAGCGTCGAGACCAGCAAGACCTATTCCACCTACAACGGCGAACGCTCCATCGTGCTGGCCATCCAGCGCCAGCCGGATGCCAACACCGTGCAGGTGGTGGACCGCGTCAAGGCGCTTCTGCCGCGTTATGCAGCACAGATGCCGGCGTCCATCAAGATGGACACGTTGAACGACCGCTCGGTGTCCATCCGCGAGTCCTTGCACGACGTGTACCTGACGCTGGCGCTCACCGTTGGCCTGGTGGTGCTGGTGATCTTCATCTTCCTGCGCCGCGCGGTGGCCACGCTCATCCCCACCGCCTCGCTCCCCATCTCGCTGATCGGTGCGCTCACGCTGCTGTTTGCGCTGGGGTATTCGCTGGACAACATCTCCTTGCTGGGCATCACGCTGGCCGTGGGCCTGGTGGTGGATGACGCCATTGTGATGCTGGAGAACATCGTTCGCCACGTCGAGGACGGCATGAAGCCTTTCGACGCCGCCGTGCGGGGCGCGCGCGAGATGGCGTTCACCATCCTGTCCATCTCGGTGTCGTTGGTGGCGGTGCTCATCCCCATCTTCTTCATGCCGGGTGTCATCGGCCTGCTGTTCCATGAATTCGCGGTGGTGGTGGGGCTGTCCATCCTCGTGTCGGCCGTGGTGTCGCTCACGCTGGTGCCCATGCTGTGCAGCCGCCTGCTCAAGGCGGGCGAGCACCACGAGGACGGCCCCCTCGGGCGGCTGTTCGAGCGCGGCTTCACCGCCACGCTGAACGCCTACACCCGCACGCTGGACGTGGCGCTGCGCCACCGCAACTGGGTGCTGGGCGTGGCCCTGCTGAGTTTCGTGGCCACGGTGTGGTTCTACGCGGCCATCCCCAAGGGCTTCTTCCCCGAGGAGGACATCGGTCAGATCCAGGCCAGCACCGAGTCTGCCGAGGACACATCATTTGCCGCCATGACGCTGCTGCAGGAGCGCGTGGCCGCCATCGTGCGCAACGACCCCAACGTGCTGGCCCTGAGCTCCGCTGTGGGGGGTGGTCCGTCGGGCAGTGCCACCAACACCGGCCGCATGTTCATCAACCTCAAGGCGCGCGGCGCACGCGAGCCCATGCCCAAGGTGCTGGAAGGCCTGCGCAAGAAGCTGCGCGCAGTGCCAGGCATTGCCGTGTACCTGCGCCCCGTGCAGAACCTGCAGCTGGGGGGGCGCCAGAGCAAGAGCCGCTACCAGTACACGCTGCAATCGGTGTCGGCTGGCGAACTCAACACCTGGGCCCTCAAGCTGCAGGAGAAATTGCGCGGTGACGAGCGCTTCCGCGACATCACCAGCGACTCCCAGCTGCGTGGCCTGCAGGCCAGCCTGGTCATCGACCGCGAGCGCGCGTCCCTGCTGGGCGTGCAGATGCAGGACCTGCGCAACGCCCTGTACGGTGCTTTCGGCGAGCGCCAGGTGTCCAGCATCTACGCCGAGAGCAACACCTACCAGGTCATCATGGAAGCGGGCGAGGACGACCGCAGCAGCGAGCTGGCGTTCAGCAAGATCTACCTGCGTGGCAAGAACGGCGCCCAGGTGCCGCTGACCGCCTTCGCCACCGTGCAGCGCACGCTCGGGCCGACGGCGGTCAACCACCAAGGCCAGCTGCAAGCCATCACCATCAGCTTCAACCTCGCCCCCAACGTGCCATTGGGCGATGCCACCAAACAGATCGAGGCCTTCAAACAGGAGATCAAGCTGCCCGCCAGCGTCATCACCAGCTACGGCGGTGACGCCGCCGTGTTCCAGGATTCCCAAGGTGGCCAGTTGCTGCTCATTGGCCTGGCCGTGGCTGTCATCTACGTGCTGCTGGGCGTGCTGTACGAGAGCTACATCCACCCGCTGACCATCCTGGCCGGCCTGCCGTCTGCGGCCGTGGGGGCACTCATCACGCTGCAGCTCTTTGGCATGGAGCTCACCATCATTGCCACCATCGGCATCGTGATGCTGATCGGCATCGTCAAGAAGAACGCGATCATGATGATCGACTTCGCGCTGGACGTGCAGCGCAGCCAGGGCCTGGCGCCCGCCGAGGCCATCCGCCAGGCCTGCATCCTGCGCTTCCGGCCCATCATGATGACCACGCTGGCCGCGTTGATGGGTGCCCTGCCCATCGCCCTGGGCCTGGGTGCCGGCGCTGAACTGCGCCAGCCGCTGGGCTTGGCGGTGGTGGGCGGGCTGGTGCTGTCGCAGGCCGTGACGCTCTACATCACGCCGGTCATCTACCTGGCGCTGGACCGCTTCAGCGGCAGCGGCCCGGATGAACGGGAGGTCGCGGACTTCGCGACCAAGGCCTGATCAGCCTAACCTCAGCCGGCCTGCGCGGCTCTCGGCGAGCAGCTGTTGGGCTGCGCGCTCGATCATGCCGATGACGGCATCGAAGCCCGCCACCGGGCCGAAGTAGGGGTCCGGCACCTCCTGGCCGGCCATGTCCGGCAGGAAGTCGGTCAGCATGCGGATGCGCGCTTGGTGCTCCGGTGCGGCCTTGTGGCGCAGCGCGTCCACGTGCTCGGCCTCCATGGCCAGCACCAGGTCGTACTTGCCGAGCTGCTCCGGCTCCACGCGGTGCGAGCGCCAGCGGCGCTCCAGGCTGTAGTTGTGGCGGGCCAGTGCGGCAGCGGCGCGGGCATCCACCGGGCCACCGCGCGGGTCGGCATGCACGCCGGCCGAGGTGATGGTTTTGAACACATCACCCAGCTTGGCCTTGAAGATGGCCTCGGCCATCGGCGAGCGGCAGATGTTGGCGGTGCAGACGAGCAGGACGGCAGCCATCGTGATCAGGCCAGCTGTTGACGCATGGCGTCGATCACGGCCTTGTAGTCCGGCTTGCCGAAGATGGCCGAGCCGGCCACGAAGGTGTCGGCCCCTGCGACGGCGATCTCGCGGATGTTGTCCACCTTGACGCCGCCGTCGATCTCCAGCCGGATGTCGCGCCCGCTCTTGGCGATGAGCTCGCGCACCCGCTTGAGCTTTTGCAGCGATGAGGGGATGAAGCTCTGGCCGCCGAAGCCCGGATTCACGCTCATCAGCATGATGACGTCCACCTTGTCGATCACCCAATCGAGCACGTCCAGCGGCGTGGCCGGGTTGAACACCAGACCGGCCTGCTTGCCTTCGCCCTTGATGAGCTGCAGCGTGCGGTCCACATGGGTGCTGGCGTCGGGGTGGAAGGTCACCACGTCGGCGCCGGCGCGGCAGAAGGCCTGGGCCAGGCTGTCCACTGGCTGCACCATCAGGTGCACGTCCAGCACGGCAGGCGTGCCGTCGGGCTTCAAGGCATGCTTGCGCAGCGCTTCGCAGATCATGGGCCCGAAGGTCAGGTTGGGCACGTAATGGTTGTCCATCACGTCGAAGTGGATCCAGTCGGCGCCGGCGGCCAGCACGTGCTTCACTTCCTCGCCCAAGCGGGCGAAGTCGGCGGAGAGCAGGCTGGGGGCAATGAGGTAGTTGGGTGCGGCCATGGCCGCGGATTCTAGGAGCCGAGCCCGCGGAAGCAGGTGGCCACCAGCCAGTCGACGATCTGCGCGTCGCTGTGGGCGCCGCTGGCCCTCATGACGGCCAGCACCGGGTCGCAGGCGCGGGCAAACAGGGTGTAGAGCACGAGCTCCGGGGGCAAGGCGGCGTCGAGCCTGCCCTGGCCCTGGGCTTCGACGATCCAACCGCCCAGTTCGTCGGACACCTGGATCAGTCGGTCCACGTAAGCCTTGTTGGCTGTCAGCGTCGTTCGCAGCGTGGAGTTCTGGGCGGGCAGGGCCGGCATCTCGCCGGCGATCTGCTGGCCGTAAGCCCAGCGAGCCACGGCTTGCAGGCGGTCCAGGGCGTCCAGGTCGAGGCTGCGCAGGCGTGCCAGTTCCTCCAGCGTCCGGTCCAGCACGCGCACCATCGCGGCGGCGGCCAGTTCCTCCTTGGAGGTGAAATGCTTGTAGAGGCTGGCCTTGGCAATGCCCACGTCAGCCACCACCTCGTCCACCGTCATCGCCTCGAAGCCTTTCTCGGCAAGCAGGCGGTTCACCGATGCCACGATGGCCTCTTCGCGTGCTTGCAGCACCTGCTCTCGAAAACGGGGGCGGACCGACATGGGCCGAATTCTAGGCGGGCTGCGCTTCTTTCTGCACTCCACGGTTCCCTTGTAAACCCGTAAATTCAAACAATTACTATTTTGTTGACTAAATGAACTGATCAGTTCACATTTCAGGCATCAAAGTTTTGTGCGGTGCTCCATGCTGAATGCCTTGACGCCCTGGCTGCTCAACTGGCAACTCCCGCTGATGCCCCCGGCGCCCGCGTCCCCCGCCGCGCCGGTGCCCGATTGCCGCTGGCTGGGTGCCACCCTGTCCCGTGCCGGGGTGGGTGCCCTGCTCCAGGCGCCGGAGGGCGTGACCCTGCTGGCACCCACCGATGCCGCGCTCGAAGCGGCCGCTCTGCAGCCCGCGCACATGGCGCCCGAGGCTTTGCAGCGCTGGTTGTTGCGCCACCTCACCCTGGCCTCGCCCCAGCAGGTGGGCGTGCTGCCCCTGCTCGACGGCGGCCTGCTGCGCCGGGCGGAGTACGGCCCGGGATGGGTGGATGCAAGTGGCGCCCGGGTTCACCTGGTGGGCCGTCCGCTGCTGCAACAGACGCTGCGCGTGCAGCCCATCGACAGGCCGTTGGAGGGTGGCCACCAGACCGTGTGGCAACGGGTGTCTGCCGATCCCGCGTTGGCCCCGTTGGCCCATGCCCTGGCGCGTTGCGGGTTGGACGGGCTGCTGGGCTGTGGCGGGCCTTTCACGCTGTTCGCACCCACTGGCACCGGGCTCGACCGTGCCGCAGCCCGCCTGGGCTTGGGCCGTGCGGCCCTGTGGCAGGACACCGACGCACTGCGTGCCCTGCTGCTGCACCACATCGTGCCAGGGCGCTGGGCCAGCAGCGCGTTGCCCTGGGGAGCGCGGTTGCGCACCCTGGCCGGCTGCGAACTCGGCCTGGACGTCCTGGGCCTGCTGCACAGCGGCGACCTGGGTCTGCCGTTGGCCCCTGGCAGTGACCAGCCCTGCCGCAATGGCGTGCTGCATCGGGTGCCGGAGGCGCTGCTGCCGGCCTGACCCTCAACCGGGGCGCTGGAAGGTGTCCCGCGCCTGCTGTGCGGCGGCCCAGTGGTGGCAGCCGGGCTGGTGGTCGTTGATCAGGCCCATGGCCTGCATCAGTGCGTGCATGGTGGTGGGCCCCACGAACTTCCAGCCGCGTTTTTTCAAGTCCTTGGACAAGGCCTCGGACGCTGGGGACTGCGACAGGTTGTGCGCCACCGAGTTCTTGGGTGGTTCGAAGCGCCACAGGTAGGCGGCGAGCGAGCCCTCGGCGGCCACCAACTCCACGCAGCGCCCGGCGTTGTGGATGGCCGCTTCAATCTTGCCCCGATGGCGCACGATGCCCGCGTCGGCCAGCAGTCGTGCCACGTCGGCCTCATCAAAGCGGGCCACGCGGTGGAAATCGAACCCCACGAACGCCGCGCGGAAGGCTTCGCGCTTGGTCAGGATGGTTCGCCACGACAAGCCGCTCTGGAAGCCCTCCAGGCACAGCTTCTCGAACAGGCGGAAGTCGTCCTCCACGGGTCGGCCCCACTCTTCATCGTGGTAGCGCAGGTAGAGCGCGTCGCCAGGCGCGGCGGCACACCAAGCGCAGCGGGGGCGGCCATCGGGGGGCAGGAACAGAGGTTTCATCGGTATTTTTCGGCCAGTTGGCGCAGTGTGCCGTCCCGTTCCAGCTTGCGCAGGGCCTGGACCAGCCGCTCCTCGTGCGCCACGGGCAGATCGGCGCGCAAGGCGAGGTACTGCGGCTCCTCCTGGAACACGGCGCGGCCGAACTTCACCTTCTCGCCCAGCCGCGCCTCGGCCACGTGGCGGCGCAGGTTGATGTCCTGGCCGTAGACGACGTCAGCGCGGCCCAGCGTGAGCATCTGCAGCGCTTCCCGCTCCGAGCCCACCTCGGCAATCGCCACGCCCGCCTCCTTCAGGTGCCGCGCCAGTGAAGTGCCGCGCATGACCAGCACGCGCGCCGTGCGGCTGGCGGCAGCCAGGTCGGCCAGCGTGCCGAACGGGCGAGCATCGTCAGCACGCTGCACCACGACATGCCGCACCACGTACAGCGGCACCGGGGCATAACGCCATTGTTTCTCGCGCTCCGGCGACTTCAACAGGCAGAAGAACACGTCCATCAGCCCGTCCGCCAGCAGCCGTTCCACGCGCTTGAGTGGCACGTGCTGCTCCAGGCCGGTGAAGTGCAGGCCCCGGTCGGTCTTCTCCACCGCGCGCAGGATCTCCAGGCACAGCCCGGGACGCGCAGGGTGCCCCCCACTGTCGTACTTCACCAGAGAGCCACTTTGTTGAACGGTGCGCAGCGTCAGGTCCTGCGGCTGGGCGCCCGCGCTCAGCGGCGCCGCGAGCAGTCCGCTCAGCAGCCAGGTGCGGCACAGCACGTAGGATCACGCTTCCCAAGGAACATGCGTTCAGCATAGCCTTCGACACCGAGAATCCACTGATGGCGAACCCCCAATTCAGCTGCAGCGTCGTGGTCCAGGCGCTGCCCGAGCAAACCCACCTGGAGCAAGGCTTGTACGCCTTCAGCTACACGGTCACGATCGAGAACACGGGCAACGTGATGTCCCAGGTCATCGGCCGGCACTGGGAAATCACCGATGCCCGGGGCCAGGTGCAGATCGTGGACGGTCTGGCGGTGGTTGGCCACCAGCCGGTGCTCGCCCCGGGCCAGAGCTTCCAGTACAGCTCCTGGGCCCAGATCAACACGCCGCAGGGCACGATGCGCGGGCGCTTTCTGTGCGTGACCGAGGCTTGCGAGGTCTTCCACACCGAGGTGGCCGAGTTCCTCTTGGCAGACAGCGCCAGCCTGCATTGACCGGGGTCGCACGGCCCGGCTCGACGCGGCCGACCCACAGGTCGCACGCTCTGACCACAACCTGCGGTTGCTGCGCCTGCTGGCCCGGCTGCGGCGTGCGCTGCTGGGGGGGGCTCAGCCCGCCGCGCTAGTCTTGCTTGCGCTCGCCGTTCTTGCGGCCGGCGAACATGGTCCACCAGATGATGAAGACGAAGATCAGCAGCGCGCCGAGGGCTTCGAGGGCAAGGAGCAGCATGGTGTGGTGGGCGCGTGGGGTATGGGCAACGATTCTAGGAACCCTGGCCGCCTGCTCATCGCCGCCGGTTCAGCCACCCCTGGCGCGGGAGGCGCAGCCCGTGGTGCCCACCTCGCCCCGGCCTGCCGCCCCGCGCTGGGTGGCGGCCGACTGGAGCGACCTGCCCGGCTGGGGCAGCGACGACCTGCTCGTCGCCTGGCCCGCGCTGCTGGCCGGCTGC
>JBBIVU010000014.1:0-25634 GCA_037439585.1 Roseateles sp.
GCTACATCGCAGCCATCCGTGCGGCCCAGCTGGGCATGAACGTGGCCTGTGTGGACGAATGGAAGAACGCAGCCGGCGGCCCGGCCCCGGGCGGCACCTGCACGAACGTGGGCTGCATCCCGTCCAAGGCGCTGCTGCAGTCGTCGGAGCACTTCGACCACGCCGGCCACCACTTCGCAGACCACGGCATCAGCCTGGACAACCTGAAGATCGATGTCGCGAAGATGGTGGGCCGCAAGGACGCTGTCGTGAAGCAGAACAACGACGGCATCCTCTACCTGTTCAAGAAGAACAAGGTCAGCTTCTTCCACGGTCGCGGCAGCTTCGTTGCCGCCAAGGACGGCGGTTATGAGCTCAAGGCCGGCGACGAGACGGTGTTTGCCAAGCAGGTCATCCTGGCCACGGGCTCCAACGCCCGCCAGCTGCCCGGCGCAGAGTTCGATGAGGAGCTGATCCTGTCGAACGACGGCGCGCTGCGCATCCCGGCCGTGCCGGCCAAGCTGGGCGTCATCGGCTCCGGCGTCATCGGCCTGGAGATGGGTTCGGTGTGGCGCCGCCTGGGGTCCGAGGTGACCATCCTCGAAGCGATGCCGGCTTTCCTGGGTGCCGCCGACGAAGGCGTGGCCAAGGAAGCCGCCAAGATCTTCAAGAAGCAGGGCCTGGACATCCAGCTCAGCGTGAAGATCAGCAAGGTCACCAAGGGCAAGAAGAACGTCACCATCGCCTACACCGATGCCAAGGGCGCGGAGCAGAGCCTGGTGGTGGACAAGCTCATCGTGTCCATCGGCCGCGTGCCCAACACCATCGGCCTCAACCCCGACGCGGTGGGCCTGAAGCTGGATGAGCGCGGCGCCATCGTCGTGGACGACGAGTGCAAGACCAACCTGCCCGGCGTCTGGGCCGTGGGCGACGTGGTGCGGGGCCCCATGCTCGCCCACAAGGCCGAGGAAGAGGGCGTGGCGGTGGCCGAGCGCATGGCGGGCCAGCATGGCCACGTGAACTTCAACACCATCCCGTGGGTCATCTACACCTCGCCCGAGATTGCCTGGGTCGGCAAGACCGAGCAGCAACTCAAGGCCGAAGGCGTGGCCTACAAGGCGGGGCAGTTCCCCTTCCTGGCCAACGGCCGCGCCCGCGCGCTGGGCGACACGACCGGCTTCGTCAAGTTCCTGGCCGATGCCACGACCGACGAAATCCTGGGCGTGCACATCATCGGCCCGTTCGCGTCCGAGCTGATCTCGGAAGCCGTCGTCGCGATGGAGTTCAAGGCCTCGGCCGAAGACATCGCCCGCATCTGCCACGCCCACCCGTCGCTGTCCGAGGCGACCAAGGAAGCGGCGCTGGCCGTCGACAAGCGCACGCTGAACTTCTGATCGGCACGTGCAAGCATCAAGGGGCGGCCTGAACAGTCGCCCCTTTTTTGTTCATGACCTCTGTCACCGAGCTCTACCAGCAAACCCTCGCCGAACGTGGCTTCAAGGCTGACGAGGCCCAACTGCGCGCCATCGAGGCCCTGCAGCGCTGCCAGGACGAATGGGCCGCCTACAAGTCGCGCCGCGGCAATGCCGTGACCAAGCTGCTCGTGCGCCCACCCATCCCGCGTGGTGTCTACATGTACGGCGGCGTGGGCCGGGGCAAGAGCTTCCTGATGGACTGCTTCTTCCAGGCCGTGCCGCTCACGCGCAAGACCCGGCTGCACTTCCACGAGTTCATGCGCGAGGTGCACCGCGAGTTGCAGGAGCTGAAAGGGATTGCCGACCCACTGGAGGAGCTTGGAAAGCGCATCGCCCGGCGCTTCCGGCTCATCTGCTTCGACGAGTTCCACGTGGCTGACGTGACCGACGCGATGATCCTGCACCGGCTTCTCGATGCGCTGTTCCGCAACCGCGTGTCCATCGTCACGACGTCCAACTTCCACCCTGACGGGCTTTACCCCAATGGCCTGCACCGGGACCGCATCTTGCCAGCCATCGAGCTGCTGAAAACGAACCTCGAAGTCATCAACGTGGATGCCGGCACTGACTACCGCCGTCGCACACTGGAGGACATGAATCTCTACCTGACACCGTTGAACGACGACAACGAGGCGGCGCTCACGCGGGCCTTCGAGTCGCTCGCAGAGGCGCAGGACGAGGACCGCAAGCTCATGATCGAGCACCGCGCGCTCTGGGCACGACGTCGTGCCGGCGGCGTGGTGTGGTTCGACTTCCAGACGCTGTGCGGCGGCCCGCGCTCGCAGAACGACTACCTGGAACTGGCCAGCCAGTTCCACACGGTCATCCTGTCGGACGTGCCCGAGATGCCCGTGCGCCTGGCCAGTGAGGCACGCCGCTTCACGTGGCTCGTGGACGTGCTCTATGACCGCCGGGTCAAGCTCATCATTTCGGCCGCTGTGCCTGCGGAAGCGCTCTACACCGAGGGGCCGCTGGCCCATGAGTTCCCGCGAACGGTGTCTCGGCTCCAGGAGATGCGCTCGGCCGAATACCTTGCGCTGGCCCGCCGCGAGGTTGACACGTCGTTGACATGAAGCTTTGCGCTCTCCTCATGCTGGTGGTGGCCACGGCAGCGGCGGCGCAGCCTGCCATGCGCGCCGAGGTGGCAGCACAGCGTGCAGCCATCGAGCATCAGTACCAGCAGGACAAGGTTGTTTGCGAGCAGCGGTTTGCCGTGGCGGCCTGCCTGGATGCATTGCGCCAGCACCGCCGTGAAGCGCTGGCGCCGCTGGTGCGACGGGAGAACGAGTGGGCCGCTGAAGAGCGCCGGGAGCGTGCAGCCGATCAGGCTCGCCGGGTGCGTGAGCGCGAGCAGGCTGCTGCGGCAGAGCTGGGGGTGCGACGCGAGCGTGAGACCGAGGCGGCTGCACCTGTGCCACCCACTTCACACCCGGTGCGGGCGCGCAATGCCGAGCAGGTCGATGGGGCGCGTCAGCAAGCCGATCAGGCGGCAAAGGCCGAGGCTGCCAGGCGCCGCAGCCAGGCCGCCGAGCGCACGTTGCGCCAGCAGCAGCGCCTGGCGGCCCACGAGGCCAGGGAGCGCCAGCGCGTCAAACCAGCCGCTTCGCCTTTGCCCATGCCGGCAGTGCTGCCGGCTTCGGCGGTTTCAACGCCCCGCTGAAGCAGGCGGCCGGGTCTTCGTTTCAGTCGAGGTTTTCGAGCTTGACGATGGCCAGCGACAGGTTGTCGCCGCCGCCCCGCGCCCGCTGGCGCGCCTTGCTCACCAGCAACTCTGCGGCTTCGCGTGGCGTCAGGCTGTAAAGCACGCTGCCCAGCTCCTGCGGGGTGAAGTAGTGCCACAGCCCGTCACTGCAGCACATCAGCGTGTCGCCCACTTCCAGGCCTTCGAGGCGCGCAGCCGTCGAGGTGGGGTCCTGCACCGTGCCCAGGCAGGCCGTGAGCAGGTTGCTCTGCGGGTGAGCGCTGGCCTCGGCTTCGGTCAGCTGCCCCTCATCGACGAGACGCTGGACGTAGGAGTGATCCATGGTGCGTTTGACCAGGCGGGCGCCGCGGAACCAGTAGATCCGCGAGTCCCCCGAGTGAACCCAATGCGCGCAACGGTCACCCGTGACCACGAAAGCCGCCACCGTGCTGTGCGGTTCCTCTTCGGCGGAGATGGCCGTCAGCTTGATCATCAGATGCGCCTCGGCGGCGATCTGGCCCAACAGCTCGGCTGGCGACTCGTCCTCGGGCGAGTAACGCTCGAACAGCTGCCTCGCAGTCAGCACGACCTGGTCGGCCGCCTTGCGCCCGCCGCTCTTGCCACCCATGCCGTCGGCCACCAGACCCATCACGCAGCCCGCGATGCGGGGGTGGGCGATGACGGCCACCTGGTCTTGTTGGTAAGTCCTGTCCCCCCGATGGGTGCCGGTGGCGGCGGTGAGTCGGAATCCCGTGGCAGAAGGTGCAGGCATGTCGAAAACTATACTGGCCTGCCTGCCCCGCCTCGCCGCGCTTTGCACTGGTACACCCCGGATGGATGAACAACTTCACTCGTTGCCGCGGCGGCTCATCGAGTTGCGCATCGAGCATGCCGACCTCGACGCGATGATCGACCGGTGGGGCGAGCAGCCGCCTGTGGACGAGCTGGCGCTCCAGCGCCTGAAGAAGCGCCGGCTGGTGCTGCGCGACCTGATCGCGCGGCTGGAAGCGGCCACGGAGCCCGATGAACCCGCCTGACCTCGACGACTGGCTCGACGCCCTCGATCAGGCCACCCCACCCGCACCGCCTGCCGCCGATGAACTCGAGCAAGCCGTGCTCGCGGCGTTCGACGTGGATGGGCCGCTGGCGCGCCTGGATGCCGGGTACAAGCCGCGCGAGCCGCAGTTGCAGATGACACGTGCCGTCGCCCGGGCGTTGAGCCGCCGGCGAGCCCTGGTTGTCGAGGCTGGCACCGGTGTGGGCAAGACCTTTGCCTACCTCGTGCCCGCGCTGTTGGCCGGCAGCCGGGCGCTCATCAGCACGGCCACCAAGAGCCTGCAGGACCAGCTCTTCCTGCGTGACCTGCCGCGCCTGACCCGAGCCCTCAACACGCCCGTGCGGTTGGCGTTGCTCAAGGGGCGCAGCAGCTACCTGTGCCTGCATCGCATGAAGGAGGCCCGGGTCTCGGGTGAGTTCCCCGACCGCCGCACGGCGTTGTCCCTGGCCCGCATCGAACGCTGGGCACTGGGCACGGCCACGGGCGATTTCGCCGAGATCGACGGCCTCGACGAGCGCTCGCCCATCATCCCCATCGTCAGCTCCAGCCGTGAGAACTGCCTGGGCCAGGAGTGCCCCGACTGGAAGGCCTGCCACGTGGTGAAGGCCCGGCGCGAGGCCATGGAGGCCGACGTGGTCGTGGTGAATCACCACCTCTTCTTCGCCGACATGACGCTGCGCGACAGCGGCGTGGCCGAGCTGCTGCCCAGCGTCGAGATCGCCATCTTCGATGAGGCCCACCAGCTGGCCGAGGCGGGCGTGCAGTTCCTTGGCACCCTGTTGGGCACGGCAGCGCTGGTGGATTTCGCACGCGACATGCTGGCCCAGGGGCTGGCCCACGCCCGGGGTGTGCACGACTGGCAGCTGCTGCATGCCAGCATCGAGAAGGCCGCTCGCGAACTGCGTTTGGCCGCCGCCGGCTCCCTGGCCACGGCGGGGCGCGAGTTGCGGGGCACGCTGAAGCTGGCCTGGAAGGAGAGGGCGCTGCAGCCTGGCTTTGCAGCGGCCCTGGCTGGCGTGGCAGCCACGACCTCGGCTGCATTGGAAGCCCTGACCGCGGTGCGCGACGCTGCGCCGGACTTCGCTCGCCTGTGCGAGCGTGCCCAGGAACTGCGCGACCTGGCCAAGGCCTTCGCTGCGGAGCCTGACCCCGGCGACGTGCGCTGGATCGACATCAGCCCGCACGCTGCGCGTCTGGTCGAGTCGCCGCTGGACATCAGCGATGCGATGCAGCAGCAGTTGGAGGGCCCGCCCAAGGCCTGGGTGTTCACCTCGGCCACCCTGGGCGATGACGACGGCCTGACCTGGTTCACCGAGCCGGCAGGTCTGACGAGCGCAGACATCCTGCGCGTGGGCAGCCCGTTCGACTACCCGACCCACGCGCGGCTGTATGTGCCTCGTGGGTTCCCCAAGCCTGCCGAGCCGGTCCACCCCGCCAGCGTGGCCCTGCTGGCCTCACGGATGGCGCGAGCGCTGGGCGGTCGCACGTTCGTGCTGACCACCACGCTACGCAACCTGCAGGCCGTGGCCGATGCCTTGCGCGAGCGTTTCGAAGAGGGTGGCGATGCCATCGCCGTGCTGCAGCAGGGGGCGCTGCCCAAGCGGCTGCTGCTCCAGCGCTTCCTGGACAACCCGGCAGCGGTGCTGGTGGGGTCCGCCAGCTTCTGGGAGGGCATCGACGTGCCGGGCGATGCCCTTCAGTGCGTGCTCATCGACAAGCTGCCCTTCCCGCCGCCCAACGACCCGCTGGTGGAAGCCCGCGTGCAGCGGCTGGAATCGCAAGGCCGGAATGCGTTCTCGGAGTATTTCGTCGCCGAAGCTGCCATCGCCTTGAAACAGGGCGCGGGGCGACTCATCCGTACCGAGACAGACCGGGGCCTGCTGGTGGTGTGCGACCCTCGCATGGCGGGCATGAATTATGGGCGCCGCTTGCGGGCTGCCCTCCCGCCGATGACCCCGGTGGCCAACGAGGCCGAGGCATTGGCCTGGCTGCAGCGGCTGAATGAAGAACGGGCCTGATCGGCCCGTTTGGCTCAACCCAAGGGCCGTCGGCTCACCAGAGTTGCCACCAGGGCTTGCGCTTGCCCCCGTTGCCGCTGGCGTACACGCTGCTCGGGAAGTTTTTGTCCAGCACACGGCGGGCGTCGTCGCGCAACTGGGTCAGGCCCAGCTTGTCGTAGCTTTCGCTCATGATGAACAGGCCCTCCTCGATGCCGGGCGCGTGCTGGAACTCGGCCACGGCGGACTGGGCGCGGTTGGCAGCCGCCACATAGGCCTTGCGGTTGAAGTAGTAACGCGCGACGTGGATCTCGTACGCCGCCAGCGTGTTGGTGATGAAGTTGATGCGCGTCGCCGCCTCGGCCGAATACTTGGAGTCCGGGAACTGCTCGACGAGTTGGCGGAAGGCCAGCAGCGCTTCGCGCGACGCCTGCTGGTCACGCTCGGCCACGTCCTGGTTGGCCAGGCGGCCGAACAGACCCAGGTCTTCGTTGAAGTTCACGACGCCCTTCATGTACAGGGCGTAGTCCATCGCGGGGCTGGACGGATTGAGCTTGATGAAGCGGTCCAGCGTCGAGATCGCCTGCGCGCGCTCGCCGGTGCGGTAGTAGGCCCAGGCCACATCGAGGGTGGCCTGCTGGCCCATCGGGGTGCCGGCGGCGCGGCCCTCAATCTTCTCCAGCGACTTGATGGCCCGGTCGTAGCTGCCAGCGTTCAGGTCGTCTTTGGCGTCTGCATACAATTTGTCCAGCGCTGCCTGGGAGTTGGGGTCCTCCTTGGACGTGGAGCCACAGCCGCTCATGCCGAGCGCGAACGCCAACAGAACCACGCCGGCGACGACGCGGCCGGCCTTGAATTTCTCAACAAACATGTCTGAAGTCGACGGCGATGCTGCCGGCTGGTCACTTAGGAACAATGGACGCCGAGTATAGGGTGGGGGGTCACGAAGACCCGGAGACGGAAACCGACGACAGCGGCGACGCCGAACGGCGCATGGCCGAGGTCGACGCCAGCGGCCACGGTGAGCGCCTGGACCGCTGGCTCACCCGGCTCGCGCCCGAGTTTTCGCGCAACCACCTGCAGGCACTGATCGAGCGCGGCTGCGTGCTGCTGGACGGGCGGGCGCTCGAGAAGGCGGCACACAAGCTGCGTGCCGGTCAGCGCGTCGAGGTAGAGCTGCTGCCCACCGACGAAAGCCGTGCTTTCCGCGCCGAACCCATGGCGCTGGACTTTGTCTTTGAAGACGAGCACCTCGCGGTCGTCAACAAGCCGGCCGGCTTGGTTGTTCACCCTGCAGCGGGCAACTGGTCAGGCACCTTGATGAATGGGCTGCTGGCGCACCACCCGTCGGCAGCCACCCTGCCGCGTGCCGGCATCGTGCACCGGCTGGACAAGGACACCAGCGGCGTGATGGTGGTGGGCAAGACCTTGGAGGCCGTCACGGCACTGACCCGCCAGATCGCTGCTCGCGAGGTGCATCGCGAGTACCTGGCGGTGGCTTGGGGCCGCGTGGAAGAACCCTTCACGGTGGAGCAGGCATTGCGGCGCGACCCTGTCTCCCGCGTGAAGATGGCGGTGGCCCCGGCCAACCTTGGCAAGCCGGCGCGCACGGACGTGTTCCCGTTGGGCGTCGGTGACGTGCAGGGCCGTGCGGTGAGTGCGGTGCACTGCGTGCTGCACACCGGTCGCACCCACCAGATCCGCGTTCACCTCATGCACCGTGGTCACCCTCTGGTGGCCGACGCGCTCTATGGGGGGGCGGCGGCGCTGGGCCTGGAGCGGCAGGCGCTGCACGCCGCGCGGCTGGGGTTCACGCATCCCATCACCGGCGCGGTGCTGACGCTGCATGCCGGTCTGCCGGCCGACATGGCTGCGGCGTGGGCCCGAGTCGGGGCTGGCGGGCTGCCTGGATGACATGGCTACAATGCGCTCCGGTTGTTGTGGCAGCCAGCGCGTCTGCAAAGGCGCGGCCCGCGCGGTCAGCAGTCCATCCGCCCGCCGGTCAACCACCCCGATCTCGCCCCGATGGAGAGCTGATGAGCACCACGGAGGCGCCCGGACAGACCCCATTCGCTTCGCCTGACGAGCGCTGAGAGCGCGCAGGCCCGGATGGATTGCCAGACTTGGCTTGATTGAGGGCGCGATTGCGTTCATGAACACCCAGGATGCCAAGCGCGTCCTCGAGACCGCGCTGATTTGTGCTTCGCAGCCGCTGACGCTGCGCGAGCTGCGCAGCCTGTTCGCCGATGAACTCGGCGCCGACAGCGTGCGCAGCCTGCTCGACGATCTCAGTCGCGACTGGGAGGGGCGGGGCGTTGAGCTCGTCGCACTGGCCTCGGGCTGGCGCTTCCAGAGCCGGCCTGAACTGCGCGAGTACCTGGACCGGCTGCATCCCGAGAAGCCACCGCGCTATTCGCGGGCCGTGCTGGAGACGCTGGCCATCATCGCCTACCGGCAGCCGGTCACGCGCGGCGACATCGAGGACATCCGCGGTGTCGTTGTTGCCAGCCAGATCGTCAAGCAGCTGGAAGATCGCGGCTGGATCGAGGCCATCGGTCACCGCGAGACACCGGGCCGACCGGCGCTGTACGCGACGACGAAGTCCTTTCTCGATGATTTGGGTCTGGCCAGCCTGGAGCAGTTGCCGGCGCTCGACGTGGGCAGCGAGCCGCCGCCCTTCGAGGCCTTGCAGGGCCAGTTGCTGGGCCCGGACGAGGAGGGTGCGCCCGAGGCCGAGTCGGCATTGCAGCCGGCTCGTCTTGAAGCGGACGAAGCCAGGCTCGCCGATGGGCTTGCCCAGTTGCGTCAGCCCGAGCCAGCGGTGGACGAGGCCCAGGCTGTAGCGCCCGTTGTCGATGTGCCGCAGCCAGCGCCCACGGAAGCGCAGGTGGCGATGCTGGCCGGCGTGCCCATGCCGGCCCCTGTGTTGTCCTCCAGCCTGTTCGGTGCCGACGGCACCCCAGCGCTCCCCACCCCCGATCTTTCCGACCCCACCGAACTGCCCCCTGCAACTTCCGCCTGAATCCGCATGAACGACGCTGCCGACCAAGACAAGCCCCTGCCTGCCGCTGACGCTGAGGCGCCGATCGCCCCCAAGCGTCGCCGCGCCCCGGCCAAGCCCGCGGTTGCCGAGGCTGCCCCCGAGGCCACGCCGACCGCCGATGCCCCAGCACCCGTGAAGCGCGCGCGCCGCAAGGCAGAGGCGGGCGCCGACGAAGCCGGTGCGCCTGAGGCCGCGGTGGCCGAGGCCGTGCCAGGCCCGGCCCGCAAGCGCGCGCCGCGCAAGACAGCCGCCGCCGAAGGCGTGGCTGCAGAAAGCGGGGGGGCGGGCGTGGCATCTGTGCCGGCGCCGGCCCCTGTGGTGGCGCCTGAGGCAGCTCCGGCGCAAGCGCCACTGTTCTCGGTGGCGCCCGAGGTGCCTGCGGCGACAGCATCACAGGGGCCCGAGGCGGGCGATGGCGATGAAGGCGACGACGGCGAGCGCGGGGGGCGCAACCGCAACCGCCGTCGCAGCCGCAAGGAGCGCGCCGAGCGCCAGGCTGCAGCCCAGGCGGGCGAGGCGGCAGCTGGCCCGGCCATGGCCCCCGAGCTGGTTGAGGCCGCGGGGGCGCGTTTCGCCGATGTGCTGTCCGGCAATCTGGATGCCGAGTCCGAGGCGCCCGATGCGGAAGCGCCCCTGCAGGCACCGGCCACAGAGGCTGTGGATGAAAGCGCGCAGGAGGTGGACGGTGACTCGAAGCGGGTGCTGGCCGCGGACGCCGATGCACCCAAGCTGCAGAAGGTGCTGGCGCAGGCAGGCATCGGCTCGCGTCGCGATATCGAGGAGTGGATCGCTGACGGCAAGATCGAGGTGAACGGCGAGGTGGCTCACGTCGGTCAGCGCATCTCCTTCGGTGACCGCGTGCGCGTGAATGGCAAGGAAGTGCGCGTGCGCATTTCCCCGCCCAACCCCCGCATCCTGGCGTACCACAAACCCACCGGCGAAGTCTCAACCTTCAACGACCCTGAGGGGCGCCCTACCGTGTTCCGCTCGCTGCCTCGCGTGCAAGGCCAGAAGTGGCAGTCCGTCGGTCGGCTGGACATCAACACGGAAGGCCTGTTGCTCTTCACCAATTCCGGTGAGCTGGCCAACCAGCTGATGCACCCGCGTTTCGGCGTCGAGCGCGAGTACGCCGCCCGGGTGCTGGGTGCTTTGAGCGAGGAGCAGCGTGCCAAGCTGCTGGAAGGCGTGAACGTCGAAGGGCAGTCGGCGTCGTTCAAGAGCATCGAGGACGGCGGTGGCGAAGGTGCCAACCGCTGGTACCGCGTGGTCATCACGGAAGGCCGCAACCGTGAGGTGCGCAAGCTCTTCGAGGCGGTGGGCATGGTGGTGAGCCGGCTGATCCGCATCCGCTACGGCACCGTGGTGCTGCCGCGTGGCCTCAAGCGCGGTGTCTGGGTGGAGCTGGGTGATGACGACGTGCGCGTCATCCGGCGCCTGGCCGGTCACACGGCTCATGGCACACAGGGGCCACAGCCTCGCCAGGAGCGTCAGGAGGGTGCGGGTCAGGCCCGCGGCCAGCAGCCGCAGCAGGGCAACAAGAACGACCGCAACAAGCGCCGCTCCGACGACCGCCATGGTGGTGTCGGCCCGCGCCCGAGCCGCCCACCCGAGGCACAACAGGTGCGCCCGCCGCGCGAGGAGCGCGCGCCGCGCCGCGACATCGACGAGGACGACGACGGATTCATCCCCCACCACATCAACCCGCTGGAGCAGACCTTCGACCGCCGCCATGCCACAGGCGGCAAGCGCGGCCTGCCGCAGGGCTTCGGCGCCGGTGGCAGCCAGCAGGATGACCGTGGCGGCCGGGGTGGCAACAAGGGCAACGGCCCGCGTGAGCCCGATCCGCTGCAGACCTCGGTGGGCTACATCGGCGGAGATGCCTTCCTGCGCCGCGGTGGCGGCGGTGGTGGGCGCGGCGGCAAGGGTGGTGGTGGTGGTCGCTCGGGCGGCGGCTACGGCGGCCGTCGCTGAGTTGAGCTGACAAGCTAGGGTCATCCCTGCCCGCTACAATCGCAGGCTTTGTCCAATACGCCCCTCCAGGAGAACACCATGGCGATCGAAACCACCCTGTCCATCATCAAGCCCGATGCCGTGGCGAAGAACGTCATCGGCCAGATCTACGCCCGTTTTGAAGCCGCCGGCCTGAAGGTCGTGGCCGCCAAGATGGTGCACCTGTCGCGCGTCGAAGCCGAACAGTTCTACGCTGTCCACAAGGCCCGCCCCTTCTTCAACGATCTGGTCAACTTCATGATCTCCGGCCCGGTCATGATCCAGGCGCTGCAAGGCGAAGGCGCGATCCTGAAGAACCGCGACCTGATGGGCGCCACCGACCCGAAGAAGGCCGAGAAGGGCACCATCCGTGCTGACTTCGCCGACAGCATCGACGCCAACGCCGTGCACGGCTCCGACGCCGCCGAAACGGCCGCCGTCGAAGTGGCGTTCTTCTTCCCCGGCATGAACGTTTACGCCGGCCGGTAATTGCCCCCAACGGGGTCGGCGACCCCGGCTCAGGAAGTTGCTATGGAAGCGGTCAACCTGCTCGGTTTCGATCTATCAGGCCTGGCCGCCTACTGCGAACAACTGGGCGAAAAGAAATTCCGTGCGACCCAGCTCTTCCGCTGGATCCACCAGAAAGGCGCGGCGGACTTCGAGCAGATGTCCGACCTCGCCAAGTCCTTGCGCGAAAAGCTCAAGGGCCGTGCCCACATCACGGCGCTGCAAGTCATCTCCGAGCATGTCTCGGCGGATGGCACCATCAAGTGGCTGTTTGATGTCGGTGCCGGCAATGCGGTCGAGGCCGTTTTCATTCCTGAAGACGATCGCGGCACGCTGTGCGTGTCCAGCCAGGCCGGTTGTGCCGTGGGTTGCCGCTTCTGCTCCACCGGCCACCAGGGTTTCAGCCGCAACCTGACGACCGCCGAGATCACGGCGCAACTTTGGTTTGCCGAGCACAGCCTGCGCAAGCGCCAGAACACCGACGAACGCGTCATCTCCAACGTGGTGATGATGGGCATGGGTGAGCCGTTGCAGAACTACGACCAACTCGTGCCTGCGCTCAAGACCATGCTGGACGACCACGGCTACGGCCTGAGTCGCCGCCGCGTGACGGTGTCGACATCAGGCGTTGTCCCCATGATCGACCGCCTGCGCGAGGACTGCCCTGTGGCCCTGGCCGTCAGCCTGCACGCGCCGACCGACCCACTGCGCGACCAGCTCGTGCCGCTGAACAAGAAGTACCCCATCGAGGAGCTGCTGGCCGCCTGCAACCGCTACCTGGACAAGGCGCCGCGCGATTTCATCACCTTCGAGTACTGCATGCTGCAGGAGGTGAACGACTCGCCCGAGCAGGCCCGCGAGTTGGTGCGTCTGCTGAAGAACCGGGTGAGTTGCAAGGTCAACCTCATCCCCTTCAACCCCTTCCCGGCGTCGGGCCTCACGCGCAGCACGAACGAGCGCGTTCAAGCCTTTGCCGACGTGCTGATCCAGGCGGGCATCGTCACCACCGTGCGCAAGACGCGTGGCGACGACATCGATGCCGCCTGCGGCCAGTTGGCTGGCGAGGTGCAGGACCGCACCCGCGCGCATATCCGCATGGTCAGGGCGCCCGTGACGGTGGCCAAATCCGCCTGAGGCGATCCGCCCCTCCGAGGACTTGATGAAGCGACTGCTGCCTGCCCTGACCGCGCTCCTGCTGGCCGCCTGCGCCAGCACCGGAACAGCCCCCACCGCCGATCGCGAGATCAAGACCGACTCGGATCAGACCGATGCTGATCGCCGCGCCAGCATCCGGCTCGAACTGGCGCAGGGCTATTTTTCGCGCGGCCAGTTCGGCACCGCGCTGGATGAGCTCAAGCTCACCTTGCAGGCCAAGCCCGACATGCGCGAAGCCGTCAACCTGCGCGGGCTGATCTACGCTGCCATGGGGGACATCCCGCTCGCTGAAGAGGCCTTCCGGCGCGCGCTGGCGGTGTACCCCAACGATCCCGACACGCTTCACAACTACGGCTGGTTCATGTGCCAGCAACAGCGCTGGCAGACGGCGGATTCGCTTTTCGATCAGGCCTTGGCGCAATCCACCTACCGGGCGCCGTCGCGCACGCTGCTGGCCAAGGGCGTCTGCGAGGCCCGGGCTGGGCGTTTGCTCGTGGCAGAGAAGACGCTCACCCGCGCGTTCGAGCTGGACCCCGGCAGCCCTGCCGTGGCGGTGAACCTGTCGGAGGTGCTGTTCCGCAACCGCGAGCTGGAGCGTGCGCGCTTCTACGTGAAGCGTGTCAACGCCCAGGCTGAGCAGGCCAACGCGCAGAGCCTGTGGCTGCAGCTCCGCATCGAGCGCAAGCTCGGCAACACCGGCATCGTGGACGATCTGGCGCTGCAGTTGCGCCGCAAGCACCCGCAGGCACCTGAAACCCAGCTGCTCGACGCTGGCCGCTACGACGAATAAGCCGCACCCGCGGCGCACCACAACAACGACCAGACGATGGAACCGATTTCCGAGGGACGTGCTCCACAGGCTGCCACCGCGGGTGCCTGGCTCCGCAACGCGCGTCAGCAGCGTGGGCTGCACATTGCTGCGCTGGCCGTGATGCTCAAGGTGCCACAGGCCAAGCTGGAGGCCTTGGAGGCCGACCGTCTCGACCTGCTGCCCGATGCCACCTTCGTCCGCGCGCTGGCCACGGCCGTGTGCCGTGCGCTCAAGGTGGATGCCGCCCCGGTGCTGGCCCTGCTGCCGCGCACCGATGGCAGTGGATTCGATGTGCGGCCGGGCCTGAACCAGCCCTTCCGCGAGCGGGGCTCGGGCTCCATCGACGGTGGCGTGCTGGCCTGGATCGCCCGGCCTCTGGTTTGGGGGGCAGCCTTGCTGCTCGTCGCGGCGGCTGCGGTGTACTGGGTGCCTGCGGGCTGGTTACCGGAGCGCAGCGACAGTGCCTCTGCTGCAGCGTCCAGTACCGGTGGGGCTGGCAATGCTCCGGTCGAATTTGTAGCGGCGCCTGCGGCTCCCGCCGCGCCCGCGTCCGTGGCGTCAGTGCCTGCCTCCTCGGCCTTGCCCGTTCCGGAGCCGGTCGCGTCTGCGCCGTTGCAGGTTCGGGAGGTGGCGCCACCTCCTGCCGCATCGCAGGTGGCATCGGCCGTGCCAGCAGGCCAGGGCTTGCGCGTGATCGCCAGCACGGACAGCTGGATCGAGATCGTCGACGGCAAAGGCCAGGTGCTTCTGTCGCGTGTGCTCAAGCAGGGTGAGCAGCAGGAGTTCGGTGGCGCTGCGCCCTACAAGCTGCGCGTGGGCAACGTGGGTGGCACCCGCGTCGAATGGCGTGGTGCCCCGGTCGACCTGGCGGCCCGTGCCAGCAACAACGTTGCCCGTCTGGAGTTGAATTGATGAGCGAGCTGATCATTCCCGAAGCCATGCCGGCCCCGCGCCGCAGCCGCCAGGCCCGCGTGGTCTGGGGCTCACGCGTGGTGACGGTCGGCGGCGACGCGCCGGTGCGCGTGCAGTCCATGACCAACACCGACACGGTGGACGCCATCGGCACCGCCATCCAGGTGAAGGAACTCGCCATCGCTGGGTCGGAGATGGTGCGCATCACCGTCAACACGCCCGAGGCCGCCGAGCAGGTGCCCTACATCCGCGAGCAGCTCGACCGCATGGGCATCGACGTGCCGCTGGTGGGCGACTTCCACTACAACGGCCACCGCCTGTTGACCGAGTATCCGGCGATGGCGCAGGCCTTGTCCAAGTACCGCATCAACCCCGGGAATGTGGGCAAGGGCGAGAAGAAGGACCGGCAGTTCGGCCAGATGATCGAGGTGGCAATGAAGCACGACAAGGTCGTGCGCATCGGCGTCAACTGGGGCAGCCTGGACCAGGAGCTGCTCGCGCAGTTCATGGACGAGAACGCCCGCCGCGCGCAGCCGTGGGACGCCAAGCCCGTCATGTACCAGGCGCTGGTCGAGTCGGCGCTGACGTCGGCCGCCTACGCCCGCGAGCTGGGCATGAACCCCGACAACATCATCATCAGCTGCAAGGTCAGCGGCGTGCAGGACCTGATCTCGGTCTACCGCGAACTGGCCCGTCGCTGTGACTACGCGCTGCACCTGGGCCTGACCGAAGCCGGCATGGGCACCAAGGGCACGGTCGCGTCGTCCGTCGCGCTGGGCATCCTGGCGCAGGAGGGCATCGGCGACACCATCCGCGTCAGCCTCACGCCCCAGCCCGGCGAGTCGCGCACGCAAGAGGTCGTTGTCGCGCTGGAAATCCTGCAGGCCCTGGGCCTGCGCCACTTCAACCCCAGCGTCACGGCCTGCCCGGGCTGCGGCCGAACCACCAGCACGACCTTCCAGGAACTCGCCAAGCAGATCGACGACTTCCTGCGCCTGCAGATGCCGGTCTGGCGCAACAAGTACCCCGGCGTCGAGGAGATGAAGGTGGCCGTCATGGGCTGCATCGTCAATGGCCCGGGCGAGAGCAAGCATGCCGACATCGGCATCAGCCTGCCCGGAACGGGCGAGGCGCCGGCGGCGCCTGTCTTCATCGACGGCGAGAAGGCGCTGACTTTGCGTGGCGACAACATCGCGGCCGAGTTCCACGCCCTGGTCGAGAACTACATCGAGAAGCGCTTCGGCGCCACGGCTTCGGCCTGAACACGGATTCCATGAGCGAGACCAAGAAAGTCCAGCCGCTGCAGGCGGTGAAAGGCATGAACGACATCCTGCCGCCGGAGTCGGCGCGCTGGGAATGGCTGGAAGCCCAGATGCGCAGCGTGCTGGCGCGCTACGGCTACAGCAATGTGCGTGTGCCCATCGTTGAGCCCACCGCGCTGTTCGTGCGCGGCATCGGCGAGGTGACGGACATCGTCGAGAAGGAGATGTACGCCTTCGAGGACCGCGCCGACAAGCACGGCCAGGCTGAGCACCTGGCGCTGCGCCCCGAGGGCACGGCGGGCGTGGTGCGCGCCATGATCGAGCACAGCTACCTGCGTGACAGCCCGCGCCGCCTCTACTACGTCGGCCCGATGTTCCGCCGCGAGAAGCCGCAGAAGGGCCGCTACCGGCAGTTCCACCAGATGGGCATCGAGGCCCTGGGCTTTGCCGGCCCGGACGTGGACGCCGAGGTCATCCTGCTGGCCCGCACGCTGTGGCGTGAGCTGGGCTTGAAGGAGGGCGAGGACGTCACGCTGGAGATCAACTGCCTGGGTCAGCCCGAGGAGCGTCGCGCGCACCGCGAGGCGCTGATCGCCCACCTGGAACAGCACCAAGACGTGCTGGACGAGGAGGCCAAGGCCCGCATGCACAGCAACCCGCTGCGCGTGCTGGACACCAAGAACCCCGCCATGCAGGCCATGGCCGAAGGCGCGCCCAAGCTGCTGGACTTCCTCGGTGAAGCGTCGCTCGCCCACTTCAACGGCGTGCGGGCGCTGCTGGATGCCGTGGGTCTGGCCTACCGCATCAACCCGCGCCTCGTGCGCGGGCTCGATTACTACAACCTCACGGTCTTCGAGTGGGTGACCGACAAACTTGGTGCGCAGGGCACGGTGTGTGCCGGGGGGCGCTACGACGGTCTGATCGAACAACTCGGTGGCAAGCCCGCGCCTGCGGTTGGCTTCGGCATGGGCCTGGAGCGGCTGCTGTTGTTGCTGGAAACGCTGCACTTGCGGGCACCGGCCAGCCCCCCCGACGCTTATGCCGTCGTGCCGGATCCGGCCGAGCTGCCGCGCATCCTACCCACGCTGGAGGCCCTGCGTGCCGCGGGCGTGGCGGTGCAGATGCACGCCGGTGGCGGCTCATTCAAGTCGCAGTTCAAGAAGGCTGACGCCTCCGGGGCCCGCTTCGCGCTGGTCTTTGGTGGCGATGAACTGGCCCGGGGTGAAGTGGCCATCAAGTCGCTGCGGGTGGGCGACGGGCCGGGTGCCGAACAGGTCTGCCGCCGGCTTGCTGACGTGGCCACCTGGGCCGTCGACCTCCTCCCCGCATAATCTCGGGCCTCACGAGCCCCTTCCCGCTCAGCCTCTCGCACAGCTTTCCTCATGGCAGCCCATCTCGATCTCGAAGAACAAGAACAACTGGAGCAACTCAAAGCGTTCTGGAAGCGCTGGGGCAACCTCATCACCTGGCTGATCACGGCCGGCTTGGTGGCTTTCGCTGCATGGCAGGGTTGGAACTGGTACCAGCGCGACCAGGCTGCCAAGGCCGCCGCGATGTACGACGAGTTCGACCGCGCCCTGGCCGCCCAGGACCTGGACAAGGCCGCGGCTGCTGCGGGTGACCTGAGGGCCCGTTTTGCTGCCACCGGCTATGCCACGCAGGCCAGCCTGCAGGTGGCCAAGTTGCAGTTCGACAAGGACAGGGTCGACGACGCCAAACAAAGCCTGGCCTGGGTGGCCGACAACGGCACCGAGGGCGGGCCCTACCGTGACATCGCGCGGTTGCGCCTGGCAGGCCTGCACATCGACGCCAAGGCCTACGACGCTGCCGGCAAGATGCTGGATGCCATCAGCGCGACCGAGTTTGCCGGCCTGGTGGCTGACCGCCGGGGCGACCTGCTGTTGCTTCAGGACAAGCGCGATGCGGCCAAGGCCGAGTACCAGAAGGCGCTGGCGGCGTTGGACAAGACCCAGGACTACCGCCGCATCGTGGAAGCCAAGCTCGCCACACTGGGCGTGCCGACCGTGGTGGATGCCACCGGAGCCGTGCAATGAAGCGCGCGGTCTTGATTTCCCTGCTGGCGGCGTCGCTGTCGGGGTGTTCGACGGTCAGTTCGACCTGGAATGCCTGGTTTGGCGATAACAAGAGCAGGCCGGCTGCGTTGGAGCCGTTGTCCGGCCCGGCGTCCGCCCGCATCCTCTGGAGCACCAAGGGCGACAGCCTGAATTTCCCGCTGAGCATCGCCACGCCCGGCGATCGTTTCGTGGTGGCGGCCAGTGATGGCAGTGTGCGCGCGCTCGCAGCGGCCGATGGCCGTGAGCTGTGGCGTGGTGATGCCGGTGCCAAGTTGTCGGCAGGCGTGGGCAGCGATGGCCGCTTTGCCGCTGTCGTCAATCGCGACAACGAACTCGTGGTGCTGGACCAGGGCAAGGTGCTCTGGAAGAAGGCGCTCCCGACGCCGGTGGTCGCCGCGCCGCTGGTGGCCGGAGAGCGTGTGTTCGCCCTGACGCTCGACCGTCAGGTGCTGGCGTTCGATGCGCTGGACGGCCGCAAGATCTGGGAGATGAAGCGCCCTGGCGAGCCGCTGACGCTGGCCAAGGCTGGCGTGTTGCTGGCTTACAAGGACACGCTCGTCGTCGGGCAAGGCCCTCGGCTGGCGGGGGTCGATCCGTTGAAGGGGCAACTGCGCTGGGAAGCCAGCGTGGCCACGCCGCGTGGCACGAATGAGGTGGAGCGCTTGGCGGATGTCGTTGGCCCGGCCGTGCGCCGAGGCGACCTGGTGTGTGCCCGCGCCTTCCAGTCTTCGGTGGGCTGCATCAATGCCGAGCGTGGCAGCGCACTGTGGAACCGGGTGGTGGGTGGCGCCAATGGCATCGGCGCCGACGATCTCGTGGTGGTGGCCGGCGACGCGTCGGACCGGTTGTCCGCCTGGAAGCTGGCCAATGGCGATCTGGCCTGGTCGGCAGACCAGTTCCAGCGCCGCAAGCTGTCGGAGCCCGTCGTGAGCGCCAAGCAGGTGCTGATCGGCGACTTCGAAGGCTACGTGCACCTGCTTGACCGCGACACAGGCAAGACGCGCTCACGCCTGGCGACTGACGGCTCGCCGGTCGTCACCCTCGTGTTGCAGGGCGGCACGGCGCTCGTGGCCACCAAGAGCGGCGGCCTGTTCGCTGTCAGGGCCGAATGAAGCCAGTCATTGCCCTGGTCGGCCGCCCCAATGTGGGCAAGTCGACGCTGTTCAACCGCCTGACCAAGTCGCGCGACGCCATCGTGGCCGACTTTGCCGGCCTCACGCGCGACCGCCACTACGGCGACGGCCGCCTGGGCGACCGCGAGTTCATCTGTATCGACACCGGCGGTTTCGAGCCGGACAGCAGCAGCGGCATCGTCAAGGAGATGGCTAAGCAGACCAAGCAGGCCGTCGCCGAGGCGGACGCTGTCATCTTCGTTGTCGACATCCGCCTGGGTCTGTCGGCGCACGACAGCGACATCGCCCGCTACCTGCGCAGCGTCAACAAGCGCGTGCACCTGGCCGTCAACAAGGCCGAGGGCATGAGCGAGTCGCCCCTGTTGGCCGAGTTCCACGAGCTGGGCATGGGTGAGCCGCACCCCATCTCGTCGGCCCACGGCCAAGGCATCCGCAGCCTGCTGGACGCGGTGCTGGAGCCTTTCGAGGACACGAGTGAGGAGTTCGGCGCTGGCCCGCAGCAGGATGGTGTCATCCGCCTCGCCGTGGCCGGCCGCCCCAACGTGGGCAAGAGTACGCTGATCAACACCTGGCTGGGCGAAGAGCGTCTTGTCGCCTTCGACATGCCGGGCACGACGCGCGACGCCATCGCCGTGGACTTCGAGCGCAACGGCCAGAAGTTCAAGCTCATCGACACTGCGGGCCTGCGCCGCAAGGGCAAGGTCTTCGAGGCCATCGAGAAGTTCTCGGTGGTCAAGACCTTGCAGGCCATCGCCGATGCGCACGTCGTGTTGCTGCTGCTCGATGCAACGCAGGGGGTCACCGACCAGGATGCGCACATCGCCGGCTATATCCTCGACAGCGGCCGCGCCGTCGTCGTGGCCATCAACAAATGGGATGCGGTCGACAGCTACCAGCGCGAGACGCTGCAGCGCCAGATCGAGCAGCGGCTGGCCTTCCTGAAGTTCGCGCCGCTGCACAACATCTCGGCGCTCAAGCGGCAGGGCTTGGCAGCCGTCTGGAACTCGCTGGCTGATGCCTATGCGTCGGCCTACCGCAAGATGACCACCCCGGTGCTGACCCGGCTGGTGGCCGAGGCGGTCGAGCACCAGCAGCCCAAGCGCTCCGGTGTGTCCCGCCCCAAACTGCGCTACGCCCACCAGGGCGGTCAGAACCCGCCCATCGTCGTCATCCACGGCAATGCGCTGGAGGGGGTGACCGAGGTCTACAAGCGCTACCTCGAAGGCCGCATCCGCGCGCACTACAAGCTGGTGGGCACACCCCTGAAGATCGAGTTGAGATCTTCGAAAAATCCATTCACCGAAAAGAACTAAGGTGACTCACGGCGCCCCCGAAACGCTGTGTTAAGGTCTAACCCGTAGTCCCCTCTCCCGATAACTCGGAGCATACCGATGAGCAACAAAGGCCAACTTTTGCAGGACCCCTTTTTGAACCTGCTCCGCAAAGAGCATGTGCCGGTTTCGATCTACCTGGTCAACGGCATCAAGCTCCAAGGCCACATCGAGTCGTTTGACCAGTACGTCGTGCTGTTGCGTAACACGGTGACGCAGATGGTCTACAAGCATGCGATTTCCACGGTCGTCCCTGGCCGTGCAGTCAACTTCCATGCCGGCGACGCTCCTGCGGACGCCTGATCCTCACCCCTTGTCCTCGACCTCTGCCAACGCTGCGACGCCGCCCTTTGAGGCGGCGCGCGCCATTCTTGTGGGTGTCGATTTCGGTCGTCGCAACGCCGCCCAGGGTTTTGACGAAAGCCTGGATGAACTGGCGCTCCTGGCCGAGTCCGCCGGCGACGCGCCGGTGGCCAAGGTCATTGCCCGGCGCCCAGCCCCCGATGCCGCGCTTTTTGTGGGCTCAGGCAAGGCCGACGAGATCAAGCTTCTCGTGCAGGCCCACCAGGCCCACACCGTCCTGTTCGACCAGGCCATCTCGCCGGCGCAGCAGCGCAACCTTGAGCGCGTGTTGGGCGTGCCGGTGGCCGACCGAACCGCGCTGATCCTCGAAATTTTTGCTGCCCGGGCGCAGAGCCACGAAGGCAAGCTGCAGGTGGAACTGGCGCGGCTGCAGTACCTGGCCACGCGCCTGGTGCGCCGTTGGAGCCACCTGGAGCGTCAGAGCGGCGGCATCGGCATGCGGGGTGGCCCCGGCGAGGCCCAGATCGAGCTGGACCGCCGCATGATCGATGACCGCATCAAGAAGACCAAAGAGCGCCTGAAGCAGGTGCAGCGCCAGCGCGGCACGCAGCGCAAGGCCCGCTCGCGCAATGGTGTCTTCAAGGTCTCCCTGGTCGGCTACACGAACGCGGGCAAGAGCACGCTGTTCAACGCACTGACCAAGGCGCGTGCCTACGCGGCCAACCAGCTCTTCGCCACGCTCGACACGACCACGCGCTCCCTGTACCTGGAGCAGGCTGCGGCCAGCGTGTCGCTGTCCGACACCGTCGGTTTCATCCGAGACCTGCCGCACAAGCTGGTGGAGGCCTTCCGCGCCACGCTGCAGGAGGCGGCCGATGCCGACCTGCTGCTGCACGTGGTGGATGCTGCCAGCCCCGTGCTGGACGAGCAGATGGCCGAGGTCGAGCGCGTGTTGGCCGAGATCGGCGCTGCAGACGTGCCGCAGATCCTGGTCTACAACAAGCAGGACCTGCTGGCCGATGACCAACGTCCTCGCGAGGCGGTGGACGCGATGCTGCGCCCCAATGGCAGCACCGAACCCACGCCGCGCGTGTTCGTCAGCGCCCTCGACGGCCGTGGCCTCGCGGAACTGCGCCAGCTGATTGCGACGGCCATGCAGGCCCAGCCCTTGATTCCCGACGAGCGGGACCCACGTTTCGACGTCGAGCCGTTCGATTCCGAGCCCTCTTCATCAGACCCCACCCAGGCATGAGCAGCACCCCTCACACCCCGCCCCGCAGCACCTGGGCCCAGCGATGGCTGACGCCCGTGGCCCATGCCGCTGGTCGGCTGCTGAACAACGGCCGCAACGATGGCCCGCCGGACCTTGACGAACTCTGGCGCGATTTCAATCGCAAGCTTTCGGGCATGTTCGGTGGCAAGTCAGGCGGCCCGTCCAACGTGGGCGGCGCCGGTGGAGCGCCGGACATGAAGGGTGCCGGCATCGGCGCTGGCCTCATTGCAGGTGTGGTGGCTCTGGGGTGGTTGTCCAGCGGCTTCTTTATCGTGCAGGAAGGCGAGCAGGGCGTTGTCACGTCCTTCGGCAAATACAGCAAGACGGTCGAGGCGGGTTTTCAGTGGCGGCTGCCGTATCCCTTCCAGGCGCACGAGATCAAGGCGGTCTCGCAACTGCGCCAGGTCGAAGTGGGGCGCAGCACCGTCGTGGCGGCCACCGGCTTGCGTGACTCGTCCATGCTGACGCAGGACGAGAACATCGTCGACATCCGCTTCTCGGTGCAGTTCACCATCCGTGACCTGCGCGACTTTCTGTTCGAGAACCGCGAGCCGGAGCAGGCGGTGCTGTTGGCCGCCGAGTCGGCCGTGCGCGAAATCGTCGGCAAAAGCACCATGGACTCGGTGTTGTACGAGCAGCGCGACGCCATCGCTGCAGACCTCGTGAAGTCCATCCAGGCGCAGCTCGATCGCCTCAAAGCGGGCATCCAGGTCAAGAACGTCAATGTGCAGAGCGTGCAGCCGCCCGAGCAGGTGCAGGCTGCGTTCGACGATGTGCAAAAGGCCAATGCCAACCGCGAGCAGCTGAAGAACGACGCCCAGGCCTACGCCAATGACAAGATCCCCAGCGCGCAGGGCGATGCCGCCAAGCTGCGTGAACAGGCCGAGGGCTACAAGGCCAGCGTCATCGCCCGGGCTGAGGGCGATGCCGAACGCTTCAAGAGCGTGCTCGCCGAGTATCAGAAGGCCCCACAGGTCACCCGCGACCGCATCTACATCGACGCGATGCAGCAGATCTACAGCAACGTCAGCAAGGTGATGGTCGAAAGCAAGACCAACGCCAACATGCTTTACCTTCCGCTGGACAAGTTGCTCCAATCGGGGGCGGTCAGCACAGTGACGGTCTCGCCTCCGCAGGCCGCCAACGTGCCTGACCCGCAAACGCTGCCTGCAGCCATCGACCCGCGCAGCCGTGACAACCAGCGCAGCCGCGACGGCCGCTGATCGAGGACCCGCCCATGAACCGTATCGCCGCCATCCTCGCGGGTGCCATCGTCGTGCTGATGTTGCTGTCGTCCACGCTCTTCATCGTCGATCAGCGCCAGTTCGCCGCCGTCTATGCGCTGGGCGAGATCAAGGAAGTGATCACCGAGCCCGGCTTGAAGTTCAAGCTGCCGCCGCCGTTGCAGAACGTCGTGCTGCTGGACCGTCGCGTGCAGACGCTGGACAGCACCGAGTCGCGGCCCATCTTCACCGCTGAGAAAAAGAGCCTGGTCATCGACTGGCTCATCAAATGGCGCATTGCCGAGCCGCGTCAGTTCATCCGCAACAGCGGGGCCGACGTGCGCAACGTGGAGAACCGCCTGGCCCCGGTCGTGCAAGCAGCCTTCAATGAGGAGGTGACGAAGCGCACCGTGCTGGCTGTGCTGTCCACCGAGCGCGAAAAGATCATGCAAGACGTGCGCAAGCGCCTGGCCGACGAGGCCAAGCAGTTCGGCATCGAGGTGGTGGACGTGCGCATCAAGCGCGTGGACTTCGCCTCCAGCATCACCGAGGCGGTCTACAAGCGCATGGATTCCGAGCGCAAGCGTGTGGCGGCCGAGGCGCGCTCCACGGGCGCGGCCGAGGGCGAGAAGATCAAGGCCGATGCCGACCGCCAGCGCGAGATCATCGTCGCCGAGGCGTTCCGCGACGCCCAGAAGATCAAGGGCGAGGGTGACGCCAAGGCTTCGGCCATCTACGCCGAAGCCTTCGGGCGCGATGCCCAGTTCGCCCAGTTCTACCGCTCGCTGGAGGCCTACCGGGCCAGCTTCAGCAAGAAGAGCGATGTCATGGTGGTGGACCCCAGCAGCGACTTCTTCAAGGCCATGCGAGGCTCGGGCACTGCCCCGGCTGCCGCCCCAGCGCGCAAGTGAAGGAACTGCTGACCGCGCTGGCGCTGGTATTGGTCATCGAAGGGGTGATGCCCTTGATCAGTCCGGCGCGGTGGCGTGAGGTTTTCAGCCGCATCCTGGCGCTCGGCGATGGCCAGATCCGCTTCATCGGGCTGGCGAGCATCGTGATGGGCGCACTCGGATGGCTTTGGTTGCGTTGATCCGAACGCTGGCATCGGGCGCCGCGCAGGGGAGGGCCGGTACAATGCCTTTTTTAACCGCCTAGCCTGCGCCCATGTCCTCTGCTTGGCTGCTGCCCGAGCACATCGCCGATGTCCTGCCCTCGCAGGCGCGCCGCATCGAAGAGTTGCGCCGGGAACTGCTCGACATGGCTCGCGGCTATGGCTGCGAGCTTGTCATCCCACCCCTGTTGGAGCATCTCGACTCCCTGCTGTCTGGCGCCGGCGGAGGCTCCGAAATCAAGCTCTTCAAGCTCGTCGATCAACTCTCCGGGCGCAGCCTGGGGTTGCGTGCAGACACCACGCCGCAGGTGGCGCGCATCGACGCCCATTTGCTCAATCGCAAGGGCGTGACGCGCCTCTGCTACTGTGGGCCGGTGGCTCACACACGCCCCGACGGTCTGAACACCAGCCGGGAACCGTTGCAGTTCGGGGTCGAGATTTACGGGCATGCTGGGTTGGAGGCCGACCTGGAGGTACACGAGCTGGCGCTGGATGCGTTGAGCCGGGCCGGCTTGGGTCGGGTCATGCTCGATCTGGGCGATGCCCGGCTGCTGAAGGGGGTGCTCGATGGCGTGGTGGTGGCTGAAGAGACATTGGCCGCCTTGACCTCGGCGCTGGCGACCAAGGACATGGGTGTGTTGTCCACGCTGACGGCCGCCATGCCCCCAGAAACCCGCGAGGCCCTGCTGGTGCTGCCCACGCTTTTTGGGGGCCGCGAAGTGCTGGCCGAGGCCGCACGGCGCCTGCCTGATCACCCGCTCATCCGGGCAGCACTGGCGGATCTGGAATGGTTGGCCGGTCATCTGGCGGCGGTTCATCCCGAGGTGGTGCTGGGCTTCGATCTGGCCGACCTGCAGGGTTACGCCTACTACACCGGCATCCGTTTCGCGGCTTACGCCGCAGGCTGCTCCGACGCCGTCCTGCGTGGCGGCCGCTACGACGAGGTGGGCGCCGCCTTCGGCCGCCGCCGCCCGGCGGTGGGCTTCAGCCTTGACTTGAAGACGCTGGTTGCACTGACACCGGTCACCCGGTTGCGCGCCGCGGTGCGTGCACCCTGGGGAGATGACACCTCGCTGCGCCGGGCTGTACGGGCCTTGCGCGAACAGGGCGAAACCGTGGTCTGCGTGCTGCCCGGGCACGAGCAGGAAGCCGATGAATTCGACTGTGACCGCGAACTGGTTCGCGATCACGCTGACTGGGTCGTTCGAGCGCTGTGAGCGCACGCGGCCCTTCCCAATCCCAAAGTTAAGCAGGCAAACCAAGATGCAGAGCCAAACCGCGCGTGGACGCAATGTGGTCGTCGTCGGCACCCAGTGG
>JBBIVU010000015.1:0-25246 GCA_037439585.1 Roseateles sp.
CCCGCTGCTGGGCTGGACCAACGAGGTGCTGGCCAACCTGGACATCGACCGCCAGCCCTTCTTCGGCGGGGTGGACCAGGCGCTGCTCACCACGGCCGCCGTCAACATCTGGCGGCACATGGGCCTGGTGGCGCTGCTTTTCCTCGCAGGCCTCCAGAACATCCCGCGCTCGCTCTACGAGGCCGCCGGGCTGGAGGGCGCAACGGAGTGGCAGATGTTCCGCCGCATCACGCTGCCGCTGCTGCGCCCGGTGATGGTCTTCGTGCTGGTGACCAGCGTGACCGGCTCGTTCCAGATCTTCGACACCATCGCCGTCACCACCAAAGGCGGGCCGCTGGATTCCACCCAGGTCATCGTCTACTACATCGTGCAGAACGCTTTCAGCTTCTACAAGATGGGCTACGCATCGGCCATGTCCATGGTGCTGTGTGCCGCGATGCTGGCCTACACCGTGCTTCAAATGCGCGTCATGCGCGCCAATGAAAGCGACCTCGCATGACTGAGCCCCTCGCCCAACCGCGCTTCGCTGGACGCGAGCGCGCCCGGTCGGTCCCCCGAGGGGACGGCGATGCTTGTGGCATCGAGCCACAAGCACATCGCCTGAGCGAGCCGGCTTGGGGCGGCCCGGCGCTCGGCACGCAGAGAAGGGGTTGCTGACGTGAGTGCTCCTGGTCACCGCTGGTCAATCGGCCGCCTGCTCGCCTGGGCCGCGCTGCTGGGCATGCTGCTAGTCACGCTGCTGCCGCTGTGGTTTGCACTCAAGACGGCGCTGGTGCCGCCGCAGCAGCTGTACGAGCAGTCCGCCACGCTGGTGCCGCAAGACCCCACGCTGCTGAACTTCAAGCGCGTGCTGGGCCTGCTGTCGCCGGAGCAAAGCCTGGCGGTGGGGGGCTCGGGCGCGGAGATCAACTTCCTGCGGGCGCTGGCCAACTCGGTGCTGTTCACCGTGGTCATCGTCACCTTGCAGGTGGGCTGCGCAGCCATGGCGGCCTACGCCTTCGCGCGGCTGCGCTTCCCGGGGCGCAACCTGCTGTTCGCGCTGTTCGTCGGCACGATGATGGTGCCGGGCGTGGTCACCTTCATCCCGAACTTCATCCTCATCAAGGAGCTGGGCTGGCTGGACACCTATGCCGGCATGGTGGCGCCGTTTTGCCTGATGCAGGGCTTCTCGGTGTTCTTCCTGCGCCAGTTCTTCCTGGCCATCCCGCGCGACATTGAGGAGGCCGCGCTGCTGGAAGGCGCCTCGCAGGCCTGCATCTTCTGGCGCGTGGTGCTGCCGCTGTCGTCCTCGGCGCTGGCCACCATCACCATGCTCACCGGCATCAACATCTGGAACGAGTTCTTCTGGCCCTACCTCGTGGCCAAGGACGACGCCCACCAGGTGCTCACCGTGGCGCTGCAGACCTTCAAGTCCCAGACACCCCAGGGCCAGCCCGACTGGACCGGCCTGATGGCCGCCACCATCGTGGCCGTGCTGCCGGTGCTGCTGTTGCTGGTGGTGTTCGGCCGGCGGGTGATCGAGTCCGTCCAGCACAGCGGGGGCAAGTGATGAAGAAGTTTCTTGTGGCCACCGCCCTTGCTCTGGCTGCCGCAGCGGTGCAAGCCGCCGAGGTGCGCTACATGCTGTGGGACTCCGACCAGCAGCCCGCCTACCGCCAGTGCGCCCAGCGCTTCGAGCAGCAGCACCCGGGCGTCACCATCAAGTTCCAGCAGGCCGGTTGGGCCGAGTACTGGACGGCCCTGTCCACCGGCTTCATCGCCGGCACCGCGCCCGACGTCTTCGTCAACCACCTCGCCAAGTTTCCCGAGCTGATGAAGAACGGCCAGCTGCTGGACCTGGCGCCCTTCCTGAAGCGCGAGCCGGTCGACCCCCAGACCTTCGCGCCCGGCCTGTTCGGCATCTGGGCCCGCAACGGCGGCCAGTACGGCCTGCCCAAGGACTGGGACATGGTGGCCCTGGCCGTGAACCTGGACATGGCCGAGAAGGCCGGCGTCACGCGCGACGAACTCTGGGGCATGACCTGGAACCCCACAGACGGCGGCAGCTTCGAGCGCATCGCCCGCCGCCTCACGCGCGACAGCACCGGCCACTCGGCGGCCGACGCCGGCTTCGACCGCCGCCGCGTGCGCGTCTACGGCTTCCAGACGCCCGGCCCCGGCGGCGCGCTGGGCCAGACCGAGTGGAGCCATTTCGCCGCGTCCACTGGCTTCACGCTGCAGGACCAGCCCTGGGCGCCCCGCCTGCACTACGACGACCCGCGCCTGGCCCAGACCATCGGCTACATCGCCGGCCTGCCGGCCAAGGGCGTGTCGGCCCGCTTCGAGCTGACGCGCTCGCTGGGCTCGGCCGCCATGTTCATCGCCGGCAAGGCGGCCATGGTGCCCGAGGGCTCGTGGATGGTGGCCAACTTCGCCCGCAATGCGCGCTTCCGCCACGCCTGGGTGCCGCTGCCCGTGGGCCCCAGCGGCCAGCGCGCCAGCATGATGAATGGCCTGGGCGACTCCATCTGGAGCGGCTCCAAGGTGAAGGAGCAGGCTTGGGCCTGGGTGCGCTTCATGGCCACGCCCGAGTGCCAGCGCCTCGTTGCCGAGGCCGGCGTCACCTACCCGGCGCTCAAGGGCATGGCCGAACTGGCCGTGCAGGCGCAGGCGCGCAAGGGGGTGGACAGCGCGGCCTTCCTGGCCATGAGCCGCGAGCGCACCTTCCCCATGCCCATTGCCGACCACGGCGCCGAGATCAACGACTGGGTGGGCACGGCCATCGAGTCCGTGCTCATCGGCAAGGCCAACGCCGCCACCGCGCTGCAGGCCGTGGACGCCCGCGTGCAGCGCCTGCTGACCAGCCCCGAGCGGGCGAACTGACTCTCCAAGGACACCCCTCATGAGCGCCACGGCCGGCATCGAACTCTCATCCGTCTGCAAGACCTACGCCGGCGGTGTGACCGTCATCCGCAACGTGGACCTGCAGGTGCGCCCCGGCGAGTTCTGCGTGTTCGTCGGCCCCTCGGGCTGCGGCAAGTCCACGCTGCTGCGCATGGTGGCGGGGCTGGAGGACATCACCTCGGGCGAGCTGCGCATCGGCGGCCAGCGCATGAACGACACGCCTCCGGCCAAGCGCGGCGTGGCCATGGTGTTCCAGAGCTACGCACTGTTCCCGCACCTCACGGTGGAGGAGAACCTCGCCTTCGGCCTGACGCTGGCCGGCACGGACAAGGCCACCATCCGCACCAAGGTGGACGACGTCGCCCGCAAGCTGCAGCTGGGCCACCTGCTGGACCGCAAGCCGAAGGCACTGTCCGGCGGCCAGCGCCAGCGCGTGGCCATCGGCCGGGCCATCGTGCGCGAGCCCGGGGTGTTCCTGTTCGACGAACCCCTGTCCAACCTCGACGCCGCGCTGCGCGTGCAGACGCGCTTCGAGATCGCCAAGATCCACCGCGAGTTTGGCAAGGCCTCCACGCTCTACGTCACCCACGACCAGGTGGAGGCCATGACGCTGGCCGACCGCATCCTGCTGCTCAATGCCGGCGAGGCCGTGGCCCGCGAGGGCAGCGTGGCGCAGTGCGGCACGCCGCTGGAGCTGTACCACCGGCCGCGCAACCTCTTCGTGGCGGGCTTCATCGGCTCGCCGAAGATGAACTTCCTGCCCGCCACGCTGCTGGAGTGCCAGCCGCACCAGGCCCGCGTGCGGCTGGCCAGCGGCGAGCTGCTGTGCGCAGCGGTGGATGCCCGCGCGCTGCCGCTCGGTGCCGCCGTCACCGTGGGTGTGCGGCCCGAGCATGCCGAGCCCGGCACCGCCTGCCAGCACATCGTTCGCGAGGTGCGCTGGCAGGAGCGGCTGGGCGAATCCACCTACCTGTACCTGGATGGCGAGATGATCGTCAAAGCCCCCGGCCAGGCCCACGCCGATGCCGGCCAGCGCCTGGCCGTGGCCCTGCCGCCGACGGCGCTTCATCTTTTCGATACGCAAGGCCTGGCGCTGCCCCGCTGCATCCCCGACCCCGACCTGCGGCTGCCGGAAGCCGCATGAGCCGACCCGCCATGACCACGAACTTCATCCACCTCCACAGCCGCCGCAGCAGCCTCGTGCTGGAGCTGCCCCCGGGCGAGGCGCCGCTGTGGCGCTACTGGGGCCCGCGCCTGCCCGACGCCACCGACCCCGGCGCCGCGCTGCGCGACACCCGCCCGCTGCCCAGCTTCATGCTGGACGTGGACCAGCCCCTCACCGTGGCGCCCACCTTCGGCGTGGGCTGGTTCGGCCAGAGCGCGCTGCTGGCCCACCGGGGCGGCGCGGGCTTCGCCCAGGCCTTCACGCAGTGCGAGGTGGACTGGGCCGAGCCGGGCAGGGTGCTCGTGCTGCGCCTGACCGATGCCGTGGCCCAGCTGCGGCTGGACCTGCACCTGCGCCTGGACGCAGCCAGCGACGTGCTGGTGGCCCGCTCCGAGCTGACCAACCTCGGCACCACCGTGCTGGACGTGCAGTGGCTGGCCGCCGCCACGCTGCCGCTGCCGGGCGATGCCGGGCAGGTGCGCTTCTACGCCGGCCAGCACATGCACGAGTTCCTGCTGCAGACCGAGGCGCTCACCCGCTCGGTGTGGCGGCGCGAAAGCCGGCGCGGCCGCACCACGCAGGACTGCTTCCCCGGCGCCGTCGTCACCACGCCCGGCGCCACGCAGCACAGTGGGCTGGTGTACGGCGCACACCTGGCCTGGTCCGGCAACCACGCACAGACCATCGAATGGCTGAACGACGGCCAGTACCAGTGGCAGTTCGGCGAATGGCTGGCACCGGGCGAAGTGCGCCTGGCCCCCGGCGCCACGCTGGCCACGCCCGAGCTGGTGGCCAGCTGCTCCACCGAGGGCCTGAACGGCCTCGCTGCCAACTTCCACGCCGAGTTGCGCGCCCGCCTGCCGTGGCATGGCGGCGCGATGAAGCCACGCCCGGTGCACCTCAACACCTGGGAGGGCTTCTACTTCGACATCCAGCCCGAGAAGGTGAAGGAACTCGCCACCGCCGCCGCCGGCCTGGGCGTGGAGCGCTTCGTGCTGGATGACGGCTGGTTCAACGCCCGCCACCACGACCGCGCCGGCCTGGGCGACTGGTGGCCCGACGCCAGCAAGTTCCCCCAGGGCCTGGGCGAGCTCATCGCCCACGTGAACGGGCTGGGCATGGAGTTCGGGTTGTGGGTGGAGCCCGAGATGGTCAACCCCGACAGCGAGCTGTTCCGCACCCACCCCGACTGGGCGCTGCAGCTCGCCGGCCGGCCGCTCATCACCGCGCGCAACCAGCTGGTGCTGGACATCTCGCGCCCCGAGGTGTCGGACTACCTCTTCGGCAAGATCGAGGCGCTGCTCGCTGCCCACCCCATCGGCTACCTGAAGTGGGACCACAACCGCGACCTCACCACCGCCGGCCTGGCCGATGGCACGCCGGGCTACCGTGTGCAGGTCAGCGCTGCCTACGCGCTGATGGAGCGGCTGCGCGCGGCCCACCCGACGGTGGAGATCGAGAGCTGCTCGGGCGGGGGAGGGCGCATCGACTTCGGCGTGCTGCGCCACAGCCACCGCGTCTGGACCAGCGACTGCATCGACGCGCTCTCCCGCGTGAGCATGCAGCGCGGCTTCCTGCAGTTCTTCCCGCCCGAGATCATGGGCGCCCACATCGGCACCTCGCCGGCCCACACCACCGGCCGCACGCAGAGCATGGCCTTCCGCGCCGCCGTGGCGCTGCCGGGCCACCTGGGTGTGGAGCTGGACGCGCGGCTGTTCGACGACGCCACCCGCACCGAGGTGTCGCAGTGGATTGCGCTCTACAAGCAGTGGCGCGACCGCCTGCACCACGGACGCGTGTGGCTGGGCGAGGTGGGCGACGGCCTGGTGTGGCAGGCCCATGGCGACGAGGCGGCAGGTGAGCTGCTGCTGATGGTCTACCGCACCGAGCCCAGCAGCTTCAAGTACAACCCCGCCGCCCGGCTGCCCATGCTGGATGCAACGGCCCGCTACCGCGTCACCCGCGTGCGCCATGCGCCGGCAAGCGGGCACGACGGTTTCAGCCCCTCGGCCCCTTTCTTCGACGCGCTGGAGCAGGGCGTGGAGCTGGACGGCGCCTGGCTGATGCACGCCGGCCTGCCGGTGCAGCGCTGCGTGGCAGAAACCTGCTTCATGGTGAAGCTGGAACGTCTGTGAACCCGACCATGACCTTCGATCCCACCGAACACTCCCACCGCCGCCGCAACCCGCTCACCGGTCAATGGGTGCTGGTGTCACCCCATCGCGCCAAGCGCCCCTGGCAGGGGCGTGAGGAGGCCACGGCTTCCGCGGAGTTGCCGCACCACGATCCTGGTTGCTACCTCTGCGCCGGCAACACCCGCGTCAATGGGCAGGTGAACCCGCACTACCAAGGCCCCTTCGTCTTCACGAACGACCACGCCGCATTGATGCCCGAGGTGCCCGACGCCCCGCCGGGCGATGCGCTGTTCCAGGCTCAGGCCGCGCGCGGCACCAGCCGCGTCATCTGTTTCTCGCCCGACCACGCCCGCACGCTGCCCGAGCTGAGTGCGCCGGAGATCGAAGCCGTGGTGCACACCTGGTGCGCCCAGACCGAGGAGCTGGGTCAACACCACGCCTGGGTGCAGGTGTTCGAGAACAAGGGCGAAATCATGGGCTGCTCCCAGCCCCATCCGCACGGGCAGATCTGGGCCACCAGTTTCCTGCCCAACGAGGCCGCCGCCGAGGACGATCACCAGCGGGCCCATTTCGCCATGCATGGCCGGCCGCTGCTGCTGGACGTGGCCGAGCGTGAAGCCGGCAGCGAGCGCATGGTGGTGCAAAACGACGACTGGCTGGCCCTCGTGCCCTTCTGGGCCACCTGGCCTTTCGAGACGCTGGTGCTGCCGCGTTTTGCCGTGCAGCGCCTGCCGCAGCTCAAGCCTGGCCAGCGCACCAGCCTGGCCGATGTGCTCAAGCGCCTGACCACCCGCTACGACAACCTCTTCCGCACCTCCTTCCCGTACTCCATGGGTTGGCACGGAGCGCCCTTCGATGCGCGCGACCCGCAGCCCTGGCAGTTGCATGCGCACTTTTACCCACCGCTGCTGCGCTCAGCCACGGTGCGCAAGTTCATGGTGGGCTTCGAGATGCTGGCCGAGGCCCAGCGCGACCTCACTCCTGAGCAGGCCGCCGCCCGCTTGCGCGAGCTGCCGGGCCGCCACTACCGGGAGATGCCATGACCCCCAGAGAACGGGCCGACGAGGCCTTCCGCGCCGCCTATGGCGGGGAGCCCACGCTGCGTGTGCAGGCGCCCGGCCGGGTCAACCTGATCGGCGAGCACACGGACTACAACGACGGCTTCGTGCTGCCCTGTGCCATCGACTTCGGCACCCGCATTGCTGCGCGCCCGCGCCCGCCGGGCGACGACCAGATTCAGATCGTCGCGGCCGACCACGACGGTGAGATCGACCGCTTCCGCTGTGCCGCCCACATCCCTCGCCGCGAACCTGGCACCTGGGCCAACTACGCCCGTGGCATGGTGCAGATGCTGGTGGCGCGGGGCCTGCCTCTGGGTGGGGCCGATCTCGCCGTGGCTGGCAACGTGCCCCAGGGGGCTGGCCTGTCCTCGTCGGCTTCGTTCGAGGTGGCGGTGGGTCAGGCCTTCAAAGCGCTCTACGGCCTGGCACTGACGCCCACTGAGCTGGCCCTGGCTGCCCAGCGCGCAGAGAATGAATTCGTGGGCTGCAACTGCGGCATCATGGACCAGCTCATCTCCGCGCGAGGCGAAGCGGGCCATGCCCTGCTCATCGACTGCCGCAGTCTCGAGTCCACGCCCGTGCCGGTCCCGGGCGACCTCGCCGTGATGATTGTTCACTCGCGCGTGAAGCGGGGCCTGGTGGACAGCGAATACAACACCCGCCGCCAGCAGTGCGAAGCGGCAGCCCGCCACTACGGCGTGCCTGCGCTGCGAGACCTGGACCTCGCTGCGCTCGAAGCTGGCGCCGCCGGGCTGAGCGATGTGACGTACCGCCGCGCCCGCCACGTCGTCACCGAGAACGCCCGAACGCTGGCCGCCGCCGAAGCGCTGGCCGCCGGCGACCTGGCTGCGCTGGGTGTGCTGATGGCCGCGTCCCACACCTCGATGCGGGACGACTTCGAGATCACCGTGCCCGCCGTGGACCGGCTGGTGGAGGTGCTGCAGCAGGCCATCGGCCCGCAGGGTGGGGCGCGCATGACGGGCGGCGGGTTTGGCGGCTGCGTCGTCGCGCTGCTGCCGTGGGCGCGGGTGGACACCGTGCGGGCGGCCGTCGAGGCGGGCTACCGCCCGCCGGGCGGTGGTGAGGCCACGGTCTGGGTGTGCGCCGCCAGCGCGGGCGCTGGGCCGGGTTGACTCGGCTTGTCGCGAGCGCGCGGCCCTGCGACGATGCGTCCCGTGTCAAAACCCAACGAACCCCATCCCAACACCAGCGAGCAGCGCCGTCTGCAGATGGTGGACATCGCCCGCCTGGCGGGTGTGTCCGTGTCCACCGTGTCGCGGGCCCTGAACGGCAGCGAGCTCGTCAACGCTGAAACGCGCAAGCGTGTGGCGGAACTGGCCCGCTCACTGAACTACTCCATCAATTTCGGCGCCCGCAACCTGCGGCTGCAGGAGAACAAGACGGTCGCCGTCGTCGTGCCCTACGACGCCAAGTCGCGCCAGCACATCTCCGATCCGTTCTTCCTGTCCATCGTCGGCGCCATCGCCGATGCGCTGACCGACCGCGGCTACGACATGCTGCTGTCGCGCGTCGATGCCGAGCACCTGGACCTCGCCTCGCATTGGTTCGACTCCGGCAAGGCCATCGGCGTGATCCTGATCGGCCAGTGGCGTCACCACGACCAGCTCAACGAGATGGCCACCCGCAAGCTGCCGCTGGTGGTGTGGGGCGGGGAGATGCCCCAGCAGCTCTACTGCAGCGTGGGGGGCGACAACGTGCTCGGCGGCACGCTGGCCACACGCCATCTGCTGCAACTGGGCTGCAGGCGCGTCGCCTTCATTGGCGACGCCCGGCTGCCTGAGGTCTGGCTGCGCCGGCAAGGTTATGCGCAAGCGGTGCGTGAGGCCGGCCTGGAGGTCGACCCGACGCTGGAACTGCCCGCGCCCTTCGAGCCCAGCGCCGCCACGGCTGTCATCCAGGAGTTCTGCGCCACGCGCCATGATTTCGATGCCGTTGTCTGCTGCAGCGATGTGCTCGCCATGCTGACCATCCAGGGCCTGCGCAGCGTCGGTCGCAGCGTGCCGGGCGACGTGGCGCTCGTGGGCTACGACGACATGCCGCTGGCGGCCTACTGCGACCCGCCCCTCACCACCATCCACCAACCCGTCGCTGAAGCTGGTGCAGAGCTGGTGGAGGCGTTGCTCGCGCAGTTGCGCGGCGAGCGCGCGGGCGCCCGGACGCTGCCCGTCTACCTGCAGCAGCGGCTCAGCACCCCCGGCGCCCGCTGAGGGCTCCCCTGGGGGGATCAAGGTTCTGGTTTTCCCTGCAATGCAATCGATTGCAATCCTGCCTTTCAGGCCCCACAATTGGGCTGACGCCGGTGAAGCTTCCGACCGGCGAGAAAAAGAACAGGAGACAAAATGCAATCGATGCAGATGGCGGATCCGTCCGTCCTCGTGCTTGGCGAGGCGCTGGTGGACGAATTCGCCGATGGCGCCGTGCCTGGCGGTGCGCCGTTCAACGTGGCACGGTCGCTGGCCTGGCTGGGGGCGCCGGTTCGCTTTGTGAGCCGCATCGGTGCCGACGACGCTGCCGGCCCCCTGCTGCTGGACAGCGCCCGCATCTACGGCCTGGACATGTCGGAGGTGCAGCGTGACGCGCTCCACGCCACCGGCCGGGTCAGCGTGCACGAGTCCGCAGGCGGCGGACACCGGTTCGAGATCCACGCCGATGCCGCCTGGGACCACATCGAGGCGCCTGCCGCAGCCGGCGCAGGTCTCGTGTATTTCGGCACCCTGGCTCAGCGGGCTGCAGGTTCCCGTGCCGGGGTGCGTGCCGCCGTGAAAGCGGCGCGCGGCCCCGTGTTCCTGGACCTGAACCTGCGCCCCGGCCCCGACCTGCGCGAACTCGCCGCCGAATCGCTGATGTTGGCGGACTGGGTCAAGGTGAACGACGACGAACTGGCCGAACTGCTCGCCTGGTTCGCTCCCGAGGGCGTGGCCGCACTGATGGGGCGATTCGCGTTGCAGCGGCTGGTGCTCACGCGCGGTGCAGCGGGCTATGCCCTGCTCGGCCCGCAGGGGCAGACGCTGGCGGCGGGCGGAGGGGTGCCGGTGGATCGCGTGGTGGACACGGTGGGCGCGGGTGACGCGTTCACCGCCATGCTGCTGGCAGGCCTGGCGCTGCACCGCCCCGTGGCGGCCACGCTGGCCCTGGCCAACCGATACGCCGCCGCCATCTGCGGCCTGCGCGGGCCGCTGCCAGCGGCACCGGCAGCCCTCCAGCCTTGGCGGGACGCGCTGCAGGCCCTGAGCACCGAACCGCAAGAGGTGGTGGCATGAGCATGTGCGAAAAACCGCGTTTGTCGGTCAGCCAGATCGTCAACATGAACGTGGGCTTCCTGGGCATCCAGTTCAGCTTCGGCCTGCAGCAGGCCAGCATGAGCCCGATCTACCAGATGCTGGGCGCCGAGGGCAAAGACCTGCCGTACCTGTGGCTGGCCGGCCCCATCACGGGCCTGCTGGTGCAGCCCGTCATCGGCGCCATGAGCGACCGCACCACGCACCGCATGGGCCGGCGCACGCCTTACTTCCTGATCGGCGCGCTGCTGTGCTCCCTGGGCCTGCTGCTCATGCCCTTCAGCCCCACGCTGTGGTTCGCGGCCGGGCTGCTGTGGATTCTGGATGCGGCCAACAACGTGACGATGGAGCCCTACCGCGCCTACGTCAGCGACCGGCTGCGTGAGGAGCAGCACGCCAGCGGCTTCCTCACCCAGGCTGCGTTCACGGGCCTGGCGCAGACCTTGGCCTACCTCACGCCCAGCATCCTGGTGGGGCTGGGCATGAGCAAGGACGCGCTGGGCGCCAACGGCATCCCGGTGGTCACGACGCTGGCCTTCATGGTGGGGGCGTTGCTGTCGTTCACCACCGTGTACTGGTCCATCCGCCGCGTGCCGGAGTTGCCTCTGCCGCCCGAGGAAGTGGCGCGCCTGAAGGCCCTGCCGCGCGGCATCGGCCCGGCGCTGACCGAGATCTGGGAGGCGTTGCGCGACATGCCCCTCACCATGCGCCGGCTGTGGTGGATGGCGCTGTTCCAGTGGTACGGCATGGTCTGCTACTGGATCTACATCGTGCCCACGCTGGCAGCCACTGTCTTCGGCACGGACGACGCCAAGAGCGCCGGCTTCCGTGACGCGGCGTTGCTGAACGGCCAGATCGGCGGCTTCTACAACGTGGTGGCCTTCGTGTCGGCCTTCGCCATGCTGCCCTTCACCCGGCGCCTGGGTGCGAAATGGGTGCATGCCTTTGCGCTGGCCTGTGCGGCCGCCGGCATGTGGGCGCTGCCGGGCATCCACGACAAGGCGTGGCTGTTCGTGCCCATGGTGGGCATCGGCCTGGCCTGGGGTTCCATCATGGGCAACCCCTACGTGCTGCTGGCCGGCAGCATCCCGCCCGAGCGGGCAGGGGTCTACATGGGCATCTTCAACATGTTCATCGTGATCCCCATGCTCATCCAGTCCCTGACGCTGCCGCTGTTCTACGACAGCCTGCTGGGTGGCCGCCCCGAGAACGTGATCCGCCTGGGCGGTGTGCTGCTGGCGCTGGCCGCCCTGTGCGTGCTGCGCGTGAAAACCTCTGACTCCGACACCAAATGAAGAACCAGGTCCAACTCATCACCTACGTCGACCGCCTGGGCGGCCACCTGGATGGCACCGATCTGGCCCGCCTCAAGCGGCTGCTGTGCGACGCCGGTTCGCCGCTGGGCGGCGTGTTTGGCGGCGTGCACCTGCTGCCGTTCTTCCACGCCATCGACGGGGCGGACGCGGGCTTCGACCCCATCGACCACACCCGGGTCGACCCCCGGCTGGGCGACTGGGGCGACATCAAGGCCCTGACCGAAGGGCTGGACGTGATGGCGGACGTGATCGTCAACCACATGTCCAGCGAGTCACCGCAATTTCTGGATTACTCGCAAAACGGCGAGGCCTCGGTCTATGCGGGCCTTTTCCTGACGCTGGATGCCGTGTTCCCCGGAGGCGCAAGCGAACGTGACCTGTTGTCCGTCTACCGCCCGCGCCCAGGCCTGCCGCTCACCTACGCGACGCTGAAGAACGGCGAGCGCCGCATCCTCTGGACCACCTTCACGGCGGCGCAGATCGACATCGCCGTGCACCACCCGCAGGGCCGGGCCTACCTGGCAAGCATCCTGCGCACCTTTGCCGACAGCGGCATCCGCATGGTGCGGCTGGATGCCGTGGGCTACGCCATCAAGAAGGCCGGCGACAGCTGCTTCATGATGCCGGAGACCTTCGAGTTCATCGGAGAATTCGCGCAGGAGGCCCGTGCGCTGGGCATCGAGGTGCTGGTGGAGATCCACTCCTACTACCAGCGGCAGATCGAGATCGCCGCCCGGGTGGACTGGGTCTACGACTTCGCGCTGCCACCGCTGGTGCTGCACGCCTTCAACTTCCACACGGCCACGGCGCTCAAGCGCTGGATCGCCGTGCGCCCGACCAACGCGCTGACCGTGCTGGACACGCACGACGGCATCGGCATCATCGACATCGGTGCCGACGCGTCGGACCGTGCCGGTCATCCCGGTCTCGTGCCGCCGCAGGAACTGGATGAATTGGTGGAGCGCATCCATGCCGCCAGCAAGGGCGAAAGCCGCAAGGCCACCGGCGCGGCGGCCAGCAACCTGGACCTCTACCAGGTCAACTGCACCTTCTTCGATGCCATGGGGCGCGACGAAACGGCCTACCTGCTGGCCCGGGCGGTGCAGTTCTTCTTGCCCGGCGTGCCGCAGGTCTACTATGTCGGCCTGCTGGCCGGCCACAACGACATGGACCTGCTGGCGCGCAGCCAAGTGGGGCGCGACATCAACCGCCACCGCTACACCGAAGACGAAATCAGCCGCGACTGCGAGCGCCCGGTGGTGCGCCGCCTCATCGAGCTCATCCGCCTGCGCAACAGCCACCCGGCCTTCAGCGGGCATTTCGAACTGTTGGCCAGCGCGGACGACAGCCTGCACCTGCGCTGGCAGCAGGCCGGTGATTGGGCCGAATTGCGAGTGAACTTCGCCACCCAGGCGCACGAGCTCAGCCACAGCGCCGCCGACGGTGGCCGCGTGACGCTGGCCTTCAGTTGAGTGTCAGCCTCGGGCGCCAGAATCGCAGCGGTTCAAATCTGGGGAGACCCGAGCATGTGGAAGTTGATTGTGGGCTTCATCGCGTTTGCCGCGCTGGCCTTGTTCATCCTGACGAAGAGCGGTGGCAACATCGACCTGAGCGGCGAAAAGCACGACGTGGCGGCCGGGCACGAACCCGCAGCGTCGGCGCCTTCGGCTGCCGTCGAGGCGGCCTCGGCACCGGCCTCCGGCGCGTCTCAGTGAGCCTCTGACGCCTCGCCGCCGGTGCGCTGAGGCGCCACCAGCGGCAGGCGCATCAGCATCTGTGTGCCCTGGCCGGGCACGGACCTCACCTCGATCTGGCCGCCCAGCACGTTCGTCACGATGCTGTGCACGATGTGCATCCCCAGGCCCGAGCCGCCGGTGCCGAGCTTGGTGGTGAAGAAAGGGTCGAAGATGCGGCGCCGCACGGATTCCTCCATGCCCTGCCCATCATCCGAGACGCTCAGCTCGGCCTCGCTGCCGGAGAGCTGCCGGCAAGTCACCAGCACGCGCCCGTGCGGCATGCCGTCGAAGGCGTGCAGCAGCGCATTCATCAGCAGGTTGGTCAGCACCTGGCCCAGCGCACCGGGGTAGCTGTTCATGGACAGGCCGCGGCTCAGCTCGGTCTGGATGACGTAGGGCGTGTGCTTGAAGCTGGGCTCCACCATGACCAGCACGTCCTCGATCACTTTGCCCAGCTCGAAATCACGCCGCAGGTCAGCCGCCTGGTCGATGGCCACCTGCTTGAAGTCGCGCACCAGGTCGGCCGCTTTCTGCACGTTGCGCTGCAGGATGTCCTGACCCCGGCGTGTGTCACGCGCCAGTTCCTCCAGCGTGCTGCGGCGCATCTGCACCGTGCCGGCTAGCATGGCCTCCAACTGCTTGTAGCGGTCGTCCAGGGCCGACACCACGGTCAGTGCGTTGCCCAGCGGCGTGTTCAGCTCGTGCGCCACGCCTGCCACCAGGCGGCCCAGCGAGGCCAGCTTTTCGGACTCCACCAGCTCGCGTTGCGCCTTTTGCAGCGTGGCGAGCGCCTGCGACAGGTCGGCATTGCTGGCCGTGAGCTCGGAGGTGCGCTGTGTCACCGTTTCTTCCAGGTTGAGGTTGTGCTGGCGCAGCGCCTCAAAGGCCGACAGCAGCGCCTGGCGCATGCGCTCCATGGCCACACCCACGCGCGCGATCTCGTCCGCCCCGCCGACGCGCAGGGGCTGCTCCAGCCGGCCGGCCGCCAGCGCCTCGGCGGCGCTGGTCAGCTCGGTCATCGGGCTCATCACGTAGCGCTGCAGCACCCACAGCATCAGCACGAGCGACAGCGTCAGCGTCAGGCCGCTGCGCCACACCGTGCGCCACACCTCGGCCTGCTTTGCACGCAGCAGGGGCGCCGCGCTCATGCGCACGGTGAGCTTGGCAATCTCTCGTCCGTCGCGCTGGATGGCGCGGGTCTGGCTCAGCACGAGGTCACTGTCGGCGGCGTCGCCTTCGCGCTGCTGCGACAGGAAGGGGGCCGAGGACGCTGGCTCGATGACCTGCACCGACACGAAGCGCGGGTCGTCCATCTGGGCCTTGACCATGGGGTCGGCCAAGTCGGGCGACACCTGCCAGACGGGCTCCGCCAATGACAGGGCCATCACCTCGGTGGCCCGCGACAGGTCGCGCCTCAGGTCCTCCATGGCCGTGGCCCGGGTCTTTTGCCCGTCGTAGAGCAGCACGGCCGTGGTCGGCAGCAGCAGCCCCAGCAGCAAGGCCAGCACCACGGCAAAGGTGAGCGAATTGCGCTGCCAGCCGAACGCGGACGGGGGCGGGCGGTGCTGGGCGGCTGCGGGTGGAGTGAGTGAGCGTTCCGGCATGAACAGGCGCGGCGGGGGCGCGGATGCGGGCGAGTGTAGGCCCGGCCAAAGCGATGCAAATGCAGGGTGCTGCTGCACCGTGTCCCGGGTTTTCACCGGGGCGAAGAGGCTGCGAAAGGCTGGAGGGGCAGCGTCACAATCCGCCGCCTTGTGCATGCCCGTCGGGCGTGAGGCCTGGAGAAAAAACAGTGAAGCGTTGGCTTGGTCTGGCAGCCCTGGTCGCTGCCTGCATCGGTTCGGATGTCGCGCTCGCGCAGGGCAGCCTGCGCATCGGCATGGTGGCCGGCTTCTCCGGTCCCGTGGCCAGCATCGTGCAGGAAAGTGCGGAGGGCGCGCGCCTCTACTTCGATGCGGTCAACGCACAGGGGGGCGTCAAGGGCCAGCACATCGAGTTCATCACCCAGGACGACAAGTACCAGCCGGCACTGGCAGCAGCAGCGGCCAGGAGCCTCGCGTCGCAGGGTGTGCTGGCCCTGATGCTGAGCCGCGGCACCGACCCCACCGAGGCGCTGCTGCCCGTGCTCAAGGAAAACAAGCTGCCGTTGATCGCACCGGCCACCGGCGCGGCCAGCCTGCGCGAGCCGGTGCAGCCCTGGGTCTACCACCTGCGGGCCAGCTATGGGCGCGAGGCTGAGCGTGCGGTGCAGCACCTGGCGGGCATCGGGGTCAAGCGCATCACCATCGTGCAGGTGAACGACCCCTTCGGCAACGACGCCGGCCGCGGTGCCATCAAGGGCCTGGATGACATGAAGCTGCGCGCGTCTTCGCACCTGCGCTTCGACCGCAACAGGCCCGATCTGGCACCGGCCATGCAGGCCATCGCCAAGGCGGGTATCGAGGCGGTGGTGCTGATCGGTCCGGGCTACGCCGTGGTCGAGGGTGTGAACGCGCTGCGGGCGGCGGGCTCCACCGCCCATGTGGCCACGCTGTCCAACAACGCCTCCGGTGATTTCGTGAAGCAGCTGGGCGAGAACGCCCGCGGTGTGGTGGTCACGCAGCTCTTTCCGTACGAGCGCTCCACTGCCAACCCGCTGGTGCGCGAGGCGCTGGGGCTGGCCAGGTCAGCAGGCCGTGGCGAACTCACGCCCGCCCAGCTGGAAGGCTTCGCGGCCGCCAAGTTGGTGGTTGATTCGCTGAAGCGTGCCAACGGCAAGGAGGTCAGCCGGGACAGCTTCATCAAGGCACTGGACAGCGCCCGGGTGGACCTGGGCGGGCTGCAGGTGCACTACAGCGAGAAGGACCACAACGGGCTGGAGTTCACCGACGTGTCCATCGTCGGCCCGGACGGCAAGTTCTGGCGGTGACGGACTCACGCCTTGGCCGTTGCAGTCGCGCGATGATGGGGTGTGCTGCGCATGAGTGCAGCGGATGTGGAGAGTCGAGATGGATCTTGGACTGAAAGACCGCTGGGCGCTGGTGTGCGCCGCAAGCAAGGGGCTGGGGCGAGGATGTGCCGAGGCGTTGGTGGGCGAGGGCGTTCATGTGGTCATCACCGCACGCGGTGAGGCGGACCTGCTGGCCACGGCCCATGCGTTGCGTGCGCTGAACCCAGCCGTCGAGGTGCGCGCAGTGCCTGGCGACATTGCCACGCCCGACGGGCGGGCTGCGGCACTGGCCGCGTGCCCCCAGGTCGACATCCTCGTCAACAACGCCGGGGGCCCGCCGCCCGGTGACTTCCGCGACTGGAGCCGCGAGCAATGGCTGGCCGCGCTGGACGCCAACATGCTGGCCCCCATCGAGCTCATCAAGGCCACCGTGGACGGCATGGCAGCGCGCGGCTTCGGTCGCATCGTCAACATCACCTCGGGCGCCGTGAAGGCCCCCATCGACACGTTGGGCCTGTCCAACGGCGCGCGCTCCGGGCTGACGGGCTTCGTCGCCGGTCTGGCCCGCCAGTCGCGCCTGGCCGGCGCCAACGTCACCCTCAACAACCTGCTGCCTGGCGCCTTCGACACCGACCGGCTGCGCAAGAACTTCGAAGGCGCTGCGGCCAGGGCCGGGGCATCGGCGGAGGACTTCGCCGCCCGGCGCCGCGCCGCCATCCCGGCCCAGCGGTTCGGCACGGCGGCCGAGTTTGGCGCCCTCTGCGCCATGCTGTGCAGTGCCCAGGCCGGCTACCTCACCGGCCAGAACATCCTGCTCGACGGCGGCAGCTACCCGGGGACCTTCTGATGACCTGGCTCAAACGCATCCTCGGGGGCTTGCTGCTGCTCGTCCTGCTGCTGGCTTTGGCGCTCTGGCTGGTGCTGCGTGGCAGCGTGGCTCAACTCGACGGTGAGCGGTCCCTGGCGACAATGAGCGCCCCGGCCGAGCTGCATCGCGATGCGCGCGGCTACCTGACCGTCACGGCCGAGACCCGTCTTGATGCTGCCCGGGCCCTGGGTTTCGTGCATGCCCAGGAGCGCTTCTTCCAGATGGATCTCATGCGCCGCAACGCCGCAGGCGAGCTGTCGGCCCTGGTTGGCGCGAAAGCCCTGGAGGTGGACAGGGCGCGCCGCCTGCACCGTTTCCGTCATCGCGCCGAGCAGGTCATCGCGGGCCTGTCGCCCGAGGAAAAGGCCTTGTCCGACGCCTACACCGAGGGCGTCAATGCCGGCCTGGCTGCGTTGTCGGCACGCCCGCCGGAGTACCTGCTGCTGCGCCAGTCACCCCAGCCCTGGGTGCCGGCCGACTCCCTGCTCGTGGCCTACGGGATGTACCTGGACCTGCAACGCGGTCAGGGCCATGACGACATCGCCAATGGCCTGCTCAAGCAGGCCGTGCCGGCGGACTGGTACGCCTTCCTGACCCAGCACAGCGCCGACTGGCAGGCCGCGCTGGATGACAGCCGCGTGGAGGCCGTGCCCGTGCCGGCCTCGCCGCTGCCTGAGTGGCTGCGCGGTGCCCAGGTGGCGTGCAGCGATTGCAGCTTGCAGGACGCGCGCGACATCGGCAGCAACAACTGGGCCGTGGCCGGCACACGCACGGCAGACGGCCGTGCCATCGTGGCGGATGACATGCACCTGGGCCTGCGCGTGCCCGGCACCTGGTTCAAGGCCCGGCTGCAGTGGAAGGCCCAGGGCCGCAGTTTTGATGTGGCTGGCGTCAGCCTGCCGGGTGCGCCGCTCATCGTGGCCGGCAGCAATGGCCAGGTGGCCTGGGGTTTCACAAACACCACCTCCGACTGGTCGGACGTCATCTCGCTGCAGCTCAGCGCGGATGGCCAGCGCTACCTGAGCGGCGGCGCAGAGAAGCCGCTGACGCGCGTCGTCGAGAAGATCGAGGTGGCCGGTCAACCCCCGGTGGACTTCGAGTTGCGTGAGAGCGAGTGGGGGCCGGTCATGCCAGAGAAGGCCCCGGCCGGTCGTGCCTATGCCTTGCGCTGGGTGGCGCACGATGCCGTGGCCATGAACCTGCGGTTGATGCAGATGGAGGCGGCAGGCAGCGTGGACGAGGCTGTCCGCCTGGCCGCCGGGGCCGGCATGCCGGCACAGAATCTGATGGTGGCGGACGCCAAGGGCCGCATCGGTTGGACGGTCATGGGTGCCATCCCGCGCCGCACGGCCGCGCAGGACATGGCTGTGCCCCAAGACTGGAGTGATGGTCACTCCGCCTGGGCCGGTTACCTGGGCGCGTCCGAGCAGCCGCGTGTGGTGGACCCGGCCGACGGCCGGTTGTGGACGGCCAACTCCCGCATGATCGGTGGGCAGGCGCTTCAGACGCTGGGCAACGGCGGCTACGACCTCGGCGCACGTGCCCAGCAAATCCGCGACGGACTGCGCGCACAAGCGAAGTTCGACGAAGCCGGCCTGCACGCCATCCAGCTGGACCACCGTGCCGTGCTGCTGCAGCGCTGGCGCGGCCTGCTGCTGACGCGCGTGCTGACGCCCGAATTCGTGACCGCCAACGGGCTGGCGGACTACCGCACCGAGGTCGAGAAAAGCGCCGATGCTGCGCGCCCCGATGCCGTGGGCTACCTGCTGGTGCGCGCCTTCCGCGAACACACGCTGAAGTCCATCTTCGCCCCCTTGGCAGCGCGCCTGGAGGCCCAAGGGGCCAAGCTGCGCGACCTGATGGTGGTGCCTGAAACGCCGGGTTGGGCGCTGATCCAGGCCAGCCGGTCTGATGCCCTGCCGGGCGGTGCTGCCCACTGGGATGCACTGCTGCAACGCGCGGTGCTGGACAGCCGTGCCGAGTTGCTGAAGAAGTTCGGCAGCCTGTCGGCGGCCACCTGGGGCGCCGAAAACCCGGCGGGCATCCGGCACCCGCTGTCGGCTGCTTTGCCCGTGCTCTCCGGCTGGCTGGATATGCCTGCCACACCCATGGCCGGCGACAGCCACATGCCGCGCGTGCACAACCATGGCCATGGGCAGAGCGAGCGCATGGTCGTCTCGCCCGGCCATGAGGAGCAGGGCATCCTCGTCATCCCCGGCGGGCAGAGCGGGCACCCGTTGTCGCCGTTCTACCGGGGCGATCACGCGGCCTGGCTGGCGGGCGAGCCGCTGCCCTTCCTGCCCGGCCAGACGGTGCATCGCCTCGTGCTGAGGCCCTGAGATTGGGGCGCATGGGCTGCTGGATTCAGGCGACCCGTTCGTGGGGCTTGGGAAGGCGCGAGGCTGCGACTCTGGGCAGAATCTGCAGCCTGCCCCATCCATAGGAACTCACACATGAACAAGACCGAGCGCGCATGGGCGCTGCCTCAAGACAGCAGGCGTCGCCTGTCGCCGGACAGCCGCGCTTTGCCTGCCCGCGGGATGCCTATCGGGCGCCGGGCATGAAGGTCGCACTGGTCACCGGAGCCGGCTCTGGCATCGGTCGGGCCGTGGCCCGCGCGCTGGCGCGGGAGGGCTGGACACTGGCCTTGATGGGCCGCCGTGAAGCCGCCCTGCGCGAGACGCTGCCAGATGCATTGCTCCTGCCGGCCGATGTGGCCGACGAGGCCCAGGTGGAGGCTGCCTTCACCACGCTGCGCGAGCGCCTGGGCCGGTTGGACCTGTTGTTCAACAACGCCGGCATCGGCGCGCCGTCCGTGCCGGTGGACGAGCTGACGGTGGCGCAGTGGCGCGCCGTGGTGGACACCAACCTCACCGGCAGCTTCCTCTGTGCCCGCGCGGCCTTTGGGCTGATGAAAGTGCAGCAGCCGCGGGGCGGCCGCATCATCAACAACGGGTCCATCTCGGCCCATGCACCGCGGCCTTTCTCGGCGCCGTACACGTCGACCAAGCACGCCATCACGGGCCTGACCAAATCGCTCAGCCTGGACGGCCGGGCCTTCGACATCGCCTGCGGCCAGATCGACATCGGCAACGCTGCCACCGACATGACCGAGAAGATGGCCCTTGGCGTGCCGCAGGCCCGTGGCGACATGGCGGTGGAGCCGCGCATGGAGGTGGAGGACGTGGCGCGGGCCGTGGTCTACATGGCGGGCCTGCCACTGTCGGCCAATGTGCTGAACATGACGGTCATGGCATCCAGCATGCCTTTCGTCGGCCGGGGTTGAGCAGGTTCAGAATCGCTGAATGCCCCTGTTTCGCGCGTTGTTCCGCCTGTTGGTGTTGATCGCCGGCGCCGTCATTGGCCTTGGGCTGTTCCTCATGGCCGCACTGGGCTTCGTTGCCTTTGTGCTTGTGCGCCTGCTGACTGGCCGCAAGCCCGACCTGCGCTTTCGCGTCAACAAGAACCCCTGGGCCGGCCATCAGCAGCCGGCGGGTGAGGTGGTGGATGTCGAGGTGCGCGAAGTGCCCGACGCCGCGCCGCCGCCGCTTCATCCACCTGAGCGGCGCTGAGCTACTTCAGCTCCACCGGCCCGTACCAGGTGTGGGCTGACGCCTGGTTGTTGTCACTGTCGGTCATGACGGCCATGGACTGCAGAGGCCCGGGGGCCTCGCCGAACGCCAGCCGGAAGTCTGCCGCCAGGTTGCGCCGGTGGTCGCGCCAGCGGCGCAGCTCGGCCGGACCGGAGTCGACGACGATCTTGCGGACGCGGTCGCTGCGGGGGTTGATGACGACCGTGCCGACCGGCAGTTGGCTGTCCCACACGTACATGAGGGTGGCGTAGGGCGGGGTCTCGCCGGTCAGGGCCTGGACCAGTTCGAACTTCATCCGCGTGCGCAGCGGCAGTGTGTCGATGTCGCCGCCAAAGCCGAAGATCACGCGCGCCACGGCGTCTTCGTGGTCGATGTCGGCCACGCAGGCCCCTGGGATGAGCGCTTGCGCCCACCACGAGAAGCTCACCTCGCCCACCGTGGAGAGGGCCGGGTCCAGCCGCTTGCGCCAGATGCTGGCGGAGTTCACGGAGGTGGCTTCCAGCGCCGGCCGGCCGTCCTTCTCGGTCCAGCCGTACTGCGTCTGCCGCTTGCCGGGCAAGGCCAGGGCTTGCCAGCCCTGGCCGGTGGGAGGCGGCGGCACGGTGGAGGCGCAGCCAGCCAGGATGGCCAGCGTGCAGAGGGTCAGGAGGCGGGGCATCACCAGGTCTTGCGTTGGAGTTCTTCGAGGATCTCGCCATATATGCGGTATCGGCTCGTGCTGATCAAGCCCGCATCCAACGCAGCGCGCACGCCGCAGCCTGGTTCGTGAATATGTGAACAGTTGTGGAAGCGGCAGTCGGCGTGCTCGCGCAGGTCGGGCATGTGGCGCCACAGCTCTGCCGCGTCGATCTGGCGCAGGCCGAACTCCTGGAAGCCGGGCGAATCGATCAGCGCCGTGGTGCGCGTGTCATCGGTCCAGTACCACTGCGTCGTCGTCGTCGTGTGGCGCCCGGAGTTGAGGGCCTGGGAGATTTCACCCACCTGCGCTTGGGCGTCTTTCACGAGCAGGTTGATCAGCGTGCTTTTGCCCGTGCCGCTGGGCCCCAGCACGAAGGTGCGCTGCCCTTCGAGCCAGGCGCCCAGCGTGGCGCGCGAGCCCTCGCGGTCGGCTTTCAGTGCCACCTCGAACACCTTCAAACCCATCGCGCGGTAAGGGGCCAGGCGTTCCCGGGCGGCATCGGTCCCCGGCAGGTCGGTCTTGTTCAGTGCAATCGCCATGCGGATGCCGGCGGATTCGGCGGCGATCAGCGAGCGCGTGAGCTGGCTTTCGCTGAACACCGGCTCCACGGCCACCAGCACCAGCAGCTGGTCCAGGTTGGCGGCAAAGCTCTTGGTCTTCCACTCGTCCTGGCGGAAGAGCAGGTTGCGGCGCGGCTCTACGGCCTCGATGACGCCTTCGTCGCCGGACTCGGCGAAGCGCACCTGGTCGCCCACGACGGCATCGCTTTTCTTGCCGCGCGGGTGGCACACGAGGCGTTGGCCTTCTGCGTCTTCGACGATGTAGTGCCGGCCGTGGCCGCGCACGACGAGGCCCAGGTCCAGACCTTGAAACTTGCTCATCGGAACAGCCCAGGAACACAGCCACAGAGGCGCAGAGGCGCAGCGTGCCTTGTGCGTGCGGGTGCCTCTGTGCCTCTGTGCCTGTGTGGCTGTGTTTGAAGCGCCAGTCGCATCAAACCGAAGCCTCCGGCAACGCACTCACCTGGGCTGCGCAGATCGCGTCGTTCAGCGTGAGGCCGCCTCGGGCGTGCGTGGTCCAGCTGACGGTGCAGGCGTTGTAGCCCACGAGCATCTCGGGGTGGTGGTCCTGCGCGTGGGCGATCTCGGCGACGGCGTCGACGAAGGCCATCGTTTGGTAGAAGTTCTCGAAGCCGAATCGGCGACCGATCACCTTGTTGTCGGCATCGGCCAGCCAGCCAGGCAGGGCGGCCAGCACGCGGGCGCGGGTGTCGGCATCCAGCAGCGGGGCCTTGGGGTCACATGGAGCGAGCAGGAGGTTGTTCATGCGGCGAGTGCGGCAAGCCTCTCAGCGGCCGGGGGGTGGGAGTAGTAGAAGCGGGCGTAGACGGGGTCGGGCGTCAGCGTGCCGGCGTTGTCCTCGTGCAGCTTGAGCAGCGCCGAGGACAGGTCGGCACCGCTGGCCTGGGCGCGGGCGTAGGCGTCGGCCTGGAATTCGTCGCGGCGCGAGAAGTGGCTGGCAATGGGCGTCACGAAGAAGCCGAAGGCCGGGCCGGCGATCAGGAACAGCATCAGGGCCAGTGCATCGTTGGGCGCGCCCAGCGAGGGCTGCACGCCCAGGCCCAGGTAGAAGGCCGGCTGCTGTGCCAGCCAGCCCAGCAGGGCAAATCCGGCCAGGCTCATGGCGAACATCAGCACGATGCGCTTGGTGATGTGCTGGTGCTTGAAGTGGCCCAGCTCGTGCGCCAGCACCGCCTCCACCTCGCCACCGTTGAGCTTGGTGAGCAGCGTGTCGAAAAACACCACGCGCTTGGCCGGTCCGAAGCCGCTGAAGTAGGCGTTGCCATGCGCCGAGCGGCGGCTGCCGTCCATCACGAACAGGCCCTTGGCCGCAAAGCCGCAGCGTGTCATCAGCTGCTCGACGCGTTCCTTGAGCGCCACGTCGGCCAGCGGCTCGAACTTGTTGAACAGCGGCGCGATGACGGTGGGGTAGATCACCATCACCAGCAGGTTGAACCCCATCCATGCCCCCCAGGCCCACAGCCACCAGCGCGGGCCGGCGGCGCCCATCAGCCACAGGATGAGCGCCACGATGGGCAGCCCCAGCAAGGCGCCCACGAGCACGCCCTTGAACATGTCCGTCACGAAGAGCTTGAGCGTGGTGTGGTTGAAGCCGAAGGCCTGCTCGATGCGGAAGGTGGACCACAGCTCCCACGGCAGGTCCAGCAGCGAGCCGATCAGCATGAAGGCGGCAATCAGGCCGAGCTGGTAGCCCATGGGCTGCCAGCCGGCCGGCAGCGCCTGGCTGGCGTCCAGCACCCAGCCATTCAAAGCGTTCAGGCCGCCCAGCAGGGTCCAACCCAGCAGCACGGCGGCGTTGAAGGCCAGGGCGAGCAGGCCGAAGCGGGCGCGCGCGACGGTGTAGTCCGCAGCCTTTTGGTGGGCCGAGAGTGTCACGTTGCCCGAGAACGCGGCAGGCACCTGACCCCGGTGGGCGGCCACGTGGCGGATCTGCCGGGAGGACAGCCAGAACTTGACGAGCGTGGAAGCGGCGAGCGCCAGGGCGAACGAGAGGGACAACAGCGTGGGGGACATAGTTCAAATTTTAGGCTGCGAGAATTCGCGGCCTTTCCGAGAGAGACCACCATGTCTGACACCCTTGCCATCAGCGACAGCAACCTGATCTGGATCGACCTTGAAATGACCGGTCTGTATCCCGACAAGGACCGCATCATCGAAATCGCCGTCGTCGTGACCGATGCCAACCTCGACAAGCGCGTGGAAGGCCCCGTCTTCGCCGTGCACCAGAGCGACGCCACGCTGGACGGCATGGACAACTGGAACAAGGGCACGCACGGCCGCAGCGGCCTGATCGACCGGGTGAAGGCCTCCACCATCAGCGAGGCCGAGGCCGCAGCCCAGACCATCGCCTTCCTCAAGCAGTACGTGCCCAAGGGCAAGAGCCCGATGTGCGGCAACAGCATCTGCCAGGACCGCCGCTTCCTGGCCAACTACATGCCCACGTTGGAAGAGTTCTTCCACTACCGCAACCTCGACGTGTCCACGCTGAAGGAGCTGGCCAAGCGCTGGAAGCCGTCGGCGCTGGAAGGCTTCAAGAAGGCCCAGGCTCATACGGCGCTGGCCGACATCCATGAGTCCATCGATGAACTCATCCACTACCGCGGCAATTTCCTGAATCTGGCCTGACCTCCGACGCGTGCTGCACGCCGCTTTCGACTTTCCCCGGCACCCGCTGGCGCGCGAGGACGGCGAGCGCCTGCGCGGCTGCTGGGCCGTGCCGCCCGCGCGCTGGCTGCGCGCTGCGCAGCACAGCGAGGTGCGGGGCGTCGTCGACGAGGCCGAAGCCGCCGCGCGCGCCGGGGCGTGGGTGCTGGGCGGCTTGCGCTACGAGGCGGCGGGGGCCTTTGACGCGGCCCTGGCGACACGCAACAGCACGGCGCCGCTGGCCGAGTTCGCGGTGTATGACACCGCCCCGGAACCTTGGCCACATGACGCCGGCGCACACACCGGCACCTTGGCCTGGCAGGACGACTGCAGCACCGCCACCGCCGCCATCGAGCGC
>JBBIVU010000016.1:0-24440 GCA_037439585.1 Roseateles sp.
TTGCAGGTCCACAAACGCGTTGAGCTCGGGCGGCACCCGAGGGGGATCCACCCGCAGGGCGTCCGGCACAGGCTGCGGCGCAGCGTCGGCCCACGAGCCGTTGCAGGCCACCCAAGCCGCCAACAACGCCAACACCCCCAGCGCCGATGCGCGCCCCCAGCGCTTGGCCGTCTTCCACATCACCGCATCCTCCTGGCGGCCAGGCTAGGCGGCAGCAGGTGCGGCGCAACGGGAATCGTCACCAGTCCAGCCGCTGCCCGTCGTAGTTGAAGAAGCTGCCCGTGTCGCCCGGCTTCACGCTGGCCAGCACGGTGCGCATGCCGGCGATGCTGGTGGCGGCGTCGATGTCGGCGCCGGCGCCGCCCATGTCGGTGCGCACCCAGCCGGGGTGGAAGCTGATGACGGTGGCCTGGCCGGCCAGCGCCAGGGACGCGTCCTTCATCACCGAGTTCACCGCCGCCTTGGAGGCGCGGTAGAGCCAGCCTGCGGTGCTCGCGCGCAGCCCGATGGACCCCATCTTGGACGACACGATGGCCACGCGAGCCCCCAGCGCCAGCGCGTCGGCCACCTGCGGCAGCAGGCGCATGGGGCCCAGCACGTTGGTGTGCATGACGGCGTCGAAGTCGGCTTCCGTCGGCGTGTCCAGGCCCGTGGTGCTGGGGCCGTAGACGCCGGCGTTGATGACGACCACGTCGAAGCGCTCGCCGTCGATCTGCCAGGCCAGGCCCGACACGCCGGCGGCGCTGGCCACGTCCAGCTTCAGCGGCTTGGCGCCGAGTTCGGCGATGCGCGCCTGGCCGTCATCGCTGCGGGCCGTGGCGGTGACGCGGGCGCCGGCGGCGCGGTACTGGCGGACGAATTCCAGGCCCAGGCCGCGCGAGGCACCGATGATGAGGACGTTCATGTCAGGGTCTCAGTGACGTTCGACCAGCGCCAGGCGCACGGCCAGGAAGGTGAAGAGCCCGGCCCCACCCAGGTGGAGCGCACGGCCCACGCCCGGCCGGGCCGGCAGGTGCCGCGCCAGCGCCGCCAGCAGCACCAAGGCCAGCGAAAACAGCCCGCCCTGCACGACGAACCACAGCCCGAGGAACACGAAGGCCAGGGTCTTCTGCGGCGCGTCGGCGTCGATGAACTGCGGCAGCAGTGCGAGGTAGAACAGCGCGACCTTGGGGTTGAGCGCGTTGGTCAGAAACCCTTGCCACACGCCCCGGCCGAAGGAGGCCGGCACGGCCGACGTGGCGCTCTCGGCCGGCGCACTGCGGGAGAGGCCGGCCTTCGCCATGCCCCAGGCCACGTACAGCAGGTACGCCGCCCCGACGAGCTTGACCACCGTGAAGGCCTCGGCCGAGGCCGCCAGCAACGCCGCCAGCCCGAAGGCCGCGGCGAAGGTGTGGAACACGCAGCCCAGGTTGATGCCCAGCACCACGGCCACCCCTTGGCGCCAGCCGGCGCGCAGCGTGGCGCCCACGGTGAGCGCCATGTCCACGCCCGGCGTCGCGTTCAGCACGAACACCGTGGCGGCGAAAAGGAGGAGGTCGTGGGTGCCGAGCATCAGCACGCCCTCCTCAGAGCATCTCAACCGCCAGCGCCGTGGCTTCGCCGCCGCCGATGCACAGCGCGGCCATGCCCTTCTTCAAGCCCCGGGCCTTGAGCGCGCCCAGCAGCGTGACGACGATGCGCGCGCCGCTGGCACCGATCGGGTGGCCCAGCGCCACGGCGCCGCCGTTGACGTTGACGATGTCGTGCGGCAGCTTGAACTCGGCCATGGCGGCCATGGTCACCGCCGCGAAAGCCTCATTCACTTCCCACAGGTCCACGTCAGCCGCCTGCCAGCCGGCCTTGGCCAGCGCCTTCTGGATGGCGCCCACCGGGGCGGTGGTGAACCAGTCGGGCGCCTGGGCGTGCACGGCGTGGCTGACGATGCGGGCCACCGGCGTGAGGCCGCGCGCCTTGGCGGTGCTCTCGCGCATCAGCACCAGGGCGGCCGCGCCGTCGGAGATGCTGGACGAGGTGGCGGCGGTGATGGCGCCGTCCTTCTTGAAGGCGGGCTTGAGGCCGGGGATCTTGTCGAGCTTGGCCTTGAAGGGCTGCTCGTCGTGCTTGATGACGGTGTCGCCCTTGGGCGAGCTGAGCGTCACCGGGGCCATCTCCCAGTCGAAGGCGCCGCTTTCGTTGGCGGCCTTGGCGCGCTGGGTGGAGGTGATGGCGTACTGGTCCATGGCCTCGCGGCTGAAGCTGTACTTGGCCACGCACTGCTCGGCGAACACGCCCATGGCCTTGCCGCGCTCGTAGGCGTCTTCCAGGCCGTCGATGGCCATGTGGTCGTACACGGCGCTGGCGCCGTACTTGATGCCCTTGCGGGCGAACATCAGGTGGGGCGCGTTGGTCATGCTCTCCATGCCGCCGGCCACCACGACCTCGGCGCTGCCCGCTGCCAGCATGTCGTGGGCAAACATCATGGCGCGCATGCCGGAGCCGCACATCTTGCTCATCGTCACGGCACCGGCCGAGTCGGGCAGGCCGGCCTTGCGCATCGCCTGGCGTGCAGGTGCCTGGCCCTGGCCGGCCATCAGGCAGTTGCCCATCAGCACTTCGTCGACGGCGTCGCCCGGCACACCGGCACGCTCCACCGCAGCCTTGATGGCCACGGCACCCAGCTCCCAGCCTGCGAGGCCGGCGAAATCACCCAGCAAGCCGCCGATGGGCGTGCGGGCAGCGGAAACGATGACGATGGGATCGGACATGAGAGTCTCCTGAAGTACGAGGGATGGCGCCATTCTGCGCGCTTTGGTTGACGTTCACGTCAACCGCGCCAAAGCCGGTAGGCCCAGAAGGCTTCCTGGGTGGCGATGCGGCGGCGCAGGTCCTCGGGGCTGAAGCCGGTGAGGCGGCGCGTCTCGCGGCACAGGTGGCTTTGGTCGGCGTACTCGCTGCTGGCGGCAATGTCGGCCCAGTTGACGGCGCCTTGCCCCTCGGCCGCCGCGACGGCGTAGAACGCACTTTCGGCCCGCGAAACGGCGCGAAGCTCCCGCATGGGCAGGCCGGCCCAGGCCTTGATGCGCCGCTCCAGCTGGCGCAGGCTGCGGCCAGCGGCGCTGGTGGCGGCGCACACCACCAGCGCTTCGGTCCAGGCGGCGTAGCGGTGACCGGGCCGCAGGTTGCCCAAGGCCTGCCAGCGCGGCAGCAGGAAGCCCTCCAGCAGTTGCAGCCGGGTGGCATCGTCTGCGGCGGCGGACATGGCCTCGGCCCAGGCCAGCCAGTCGGCCGGCAGCACGTCGCGGGCGTCGGCTGTCTGGTTGACGAAGCGGTCCAGCGCCACGCCGGTCAGCGCGGTGAAGGCGTCGGGCAGCATCAGCAGTTTGAAGGCGGCCATCTCACCCGGATTGCGGGTGTGCGTGGGCAGCGTGAACGGGCCGGCGAAGGCGATGGACGCGTGCGGCTGCACAGCGGGCGGGGCTGAGAAGCCCGGCGTGGCCAGCCACTCGCTGCGGCCCTCGGCCCACCAGAACAGGCTCACCAGCGGCGTGGCGGGAAAGTAGTTCTCGCGCTGCGCGGCATCCAGCGCGCGGCCTCGGGTGTCGCGCAACATCACGCCCCGCACGCAGCCGGCCAGGGCCAGCGGCGGCAGCCAGAGGCGGGTGCGCTCGTCAGTCATGCGGGGCAGTGTCGCATTCGTTCAAGACCCACCTGGGCGCCCGGGCGCAGCATGCGACCCATGACTTCAACGACCTGGAACCAGCTGCCCAGCCACCCGGACCGCTGGTGGGGCATCCCCGTGCTGGCAGCCATGCGCCGCGACTACCTGGCCGTCATCGAGGCGCAAGTGCCTCTCGGCAAGCTGGTGGCGCAGCGCATCCTCAACGAGCGGGCGGTGGACGTGTTCGACCCCGAGCTGGTGCGTGCGGTGATGGTGGACCATGCCGACGCGCTGGTGCGCTGGGCGCGCGGGCCGGAGGTGTTCGAGGCGCTGATGGGCCAGTCGGTGCTCGTCACCGAGGGTGCCACCTGGCAGCGCCAGCGCCGCCTGCTGATGCAGGCCTTCACACCCAAGCGCGTGGCCGGCTACGCCACGCTGATGGCGGAGGCAGCAACCGCCGGGCTGGAGGCCGTGCAGCCTGGCGAGGTGGCGATGGACGGGCTCTACAGCCACCTGACCATGGACGTGATCTCGCGCACGCTGTTCAGCACGCCCATCGGCAACGACACGGTCGCTGCTGCCGCCGCCGTGCAGGTGCTGAGCGAAACCGCACTGGCCGAGATGTTCTGGCCCCTGACGCTGCCCGACTGGCTGCCCCTGCCCGGCAAGGCCGCCAAGCGGCGCGCGGGCCAGCTGCTGCACGGGCTGCTGGCCCACCACATCGATGCCCGCAAGGCCAGCGGCGAGAGCAAGCCCGACCTGCTGGGCATGCTGACCGCGCTGCGCGACGAGGCGACCGGCTCGGCGCTGTCCGAGCAAGAGGTGTACGACCAGTGCATGGTGAGCTTCCAGGCGGGCCACGAGACCAGCGCGACGGCGCTGCTGTGGTGGAGCTGGCTGCTGGCGGCGCACCCCGAGGCGCAGGCCCGCGCCCGCGCCGAGGTGGACGCCGTGCTGGTGGGCCGCGCGCCCGGGCCGGACGACCTGGGTGCCCTGCCCTTCCTGGGCGCCACGCTGAAGGGGGCGATGCGCCTGTTTCCGCCCGTGGCGGCCCTCATGACGCGCCGGCTCACGCGCGAGATCACGCTGGGTGGCGTGCATCTGCCGGCCCGCACGCTGGTGCGCGTGACGCCCTGGCTGCTGCACCGCGACCCGCGCTGGTGGCCGGATGCGCAGGCCTTCCAGCCCGAGCGCTTCCTGCCCGGTGCGGCCGAGGTGCCGCGCGGCGCCTACATCCCCTTCGGCCTGGGGCCGCGGGTGTGCCTGGGCCAGCACTTTGCGGTGCTGGAGATGACGCTGATTGCCGCGCTGGTGCTGCAGCGTTTCGAGCTGGCACCGCTGGGCAGCGAGCCGCCCAAGCCGCGCATGGGCGTCACGCTGCGGCCGGAAGGCGGGCTCAGGCTGGCCGTGCACCGGCGCTGAGCGCCACGGCGTTCAGCGGTAGAAGGCCTCGACAACGCCCTTGAGCTTGATGCACAGCGGCCGGCCCTTGCGGTCCAGCGTCTTGCCGGCGGGCACCTTCACCCAGCCTTCGCTGATGCAGTACTCCTCCACGTCGCTGCGCTCCTTGCCGTTGAAGCGGATGCCGATGTCGTGCTCGAACACGGCGGCCACGTGGTGCGGGCTGCGGGGGTCGACGCTGAGATGATCGGGCAACTCGGGGCGGGTGGAATCGGACATGACGGTCTGGACAGGCGAGGTTGAAAGCGCGCCATTGTCGGCGCCTGCGGGTTGGCCCGGGGTGTCATGTGGCACGCCCCCCGGCAGGCCCGACACTGCGCGCCAGGACTCACCCCGGAGAACGCATGTTCAAAACCACCCGCCGCGCCGTGCTGGGCACCGTCAGTGCCGCTGCGCTGACGCTCGCCACCGGCGCCACCTGGGCCAAGGACGTCCCACAGACGGACCGCTGGCAAATTCCCGTGCACACCAAGACCCTCGCCAACGGCCTGACGGTCGTGGTCTCCCCCGACGCGAGCAGCCCCACGGTGGGCATCAGCGTGGTCTACAAGGTGGGCATGCGGCTCGAGCCCAAGAACCGCACCGGCTTTGCCCACCTGTTCGAGCACCTGATGTTTCAGGGCACGCCCAAGGCGCCCAAGGGCGTGTTCGACACCGTCATCACCTCGGGCGGCGGCAACAACAACGGCTCCACGCGGCCCGACTTCACCAACTACATCGAGACGGCGCCGTCCTCGTCGCTGGAAACCATGCTGTGGCTGGAAGCCGACCGCATGACCACGCTGGACTTCAACCCCGCCACGCTGAAGAACCAGCAGGACGTGGTGAAGGAAGAGATCCGCGTCAACGTGCAGAACCAGCCCTACGGCGGCTTCATGTGGCTGGACATCAGCCACCTGGCCTTCGACAAGTGGGAAAACAACCACGACGGCTACGGCAGCTTCGTGGACCTGGAGAACGCCAACCTCGACGACGTGCGCGCCTTCCATCGCGACTTCTACGGCCCCAACAACGCGGTGCTGTCCATCGCCGGTGACGTGACCCCGGCCCAGGGCTTCGCACTGGCAGAAAAGTACTTCGGCAAGATCCCGGCCCGCGCCACGCCCAAGCCCGGTGACTTCACCGAGGGCCTCAACACCAAAGAGCGCCGCCTGACCCAGCCGGACAAGCTGGCCCAGGTCCCCGCCATTGCCGCCGCCTGGAAGCTGCCCACGCGCGGCAGCAAAGACCAGGCCCCGTTTGCCGTGCTCGGCCGCCTGCTGGCCGGCGGCGACGCCTCGCGCCTGTACCAGGGCCTGGTCAAGGGGCGCGAGCTGGCGCTGAACCTGGACTCGCTCTACGGCCTGACCAGCGTGTGGGAGTACGACGGCCCGAGCCTGTTCACGGTGTTCGCGCTCTACAAGCCCACCACCACGGCCGATGCCCTGCTGGCGGCCATGGACGAAGAAGTGGCGCGCGTGGTGAAGGAAGGCGTCAGCGACGCCGAGCTGAAGAGCCTGAAGACCTCACTGCTGAGCAGTTGGTACAACGAGCTGGAGATGTTCCTGAGCCGCGCCGACCGCCTGGCCAAGCTGCAGGCGCTGTGGGGCAACGCCAACGTGGTGAACCAGGTGCCCGGCTGGATCGAAGCCGTGACCTCGGCCGACGTGCAGCGCGTGGCCGCCACCTACCTCACCGCGGCCAACCGCTCGGTCATCGACCGCAAGCCCGCCGCCATGCTGGCCGCCCCCGCCCCGGCGGCTGCGGCCTCCAAGCCCTGATGCCGAGGATGCAACCCATGAAGACGACCACCCCCTCTCTCCTTCGCCTGGGTGTGCTGACGGCTGCCCTGGCCGCCGCGACCTGGGCCCAGGCCGCGCCCGCCAAGCTGCCCGCTGAACTGCCCCCGTTCGGCGCGGACAAGCCGCTGGCCGTCCCTGCCATCAGCCAGCAGACCCTGCCCAACGGGCTGCAGGTGTGGGTGGTGCCGCGCCAAGGCATCCCCCGCGTGGACTTCGTGCTCGCGCTGCGCGGTGCCGGCTTTGGTGCCGACGCGGCAGACGCCCCCGGCCGCGCCAAACTGCTGGCCGGCCTGCTGACCGAAGGCACCGCCCAGCGCAGCTCCAAGCAGATCGCCGAGGCCGCCCAGGCCATGGGCGGTGGCGTGGGCGCCAGTGCCAGCAACGACGGCATCACCGTGACGGCCAACGCCCTGGCCTCGCAAGCCGCCGGCATGGCCCAGCTGCTGGCCGAGATCGCCCGCCAGCCGGCCTTCCCGGACGCCGAAGTCCAGCTGGCCAAGGCCAACGCCCTGCAAGGCCTGAAGGTGGCCAGCGGCCAGCCGGGCTTTCGGGCCGGCAAGGCACTGAACGAAGCCATCTACGGTGACCACGCCTACGGCCGCACGCAGGAGACCGAAGCCGCCATCAACGCGCTGACCGCCGAGGCGCTGCGCGCCGAGCATGCCCGGCGCTTCCGCCCGGACCGCGCGCTGCTGGTGGTCACCGGCAAGATCTCGGCTGCAGACGCGCTGAAACTGGCCCGAAGCGCGCTGGGCGACTGGAAAGCCAGCGGCGAGCCCCTGCCCGACCTGAGCGCACCGCCCGCCCAGATGCCCGTGCAGCGCCTGCTGCTGGAGCGCCCGGGCAGCGTGCAGGCCACGCTGCGCCTGGGCCGCCCCGGCATGCCGGCCAACGGCGACGAGCAAGTGGCCCTGCGCCTGGCCAGCACCATCCTCGGCACGGGTTTCTCCAGCCGCGTGAACATCAACCTGCGCGAGGAAAAGGGCTACACCTACGGCGCCCGAGCCGGCAGCCAGTCGTCTCGCGTGGGCGGGGCCATCACCGGGGGTGCCGACGTGCGCAACGAGGTGACCGGCGCGGCCATGACCGAGTACATCAAGGAGTACCAGCGCATCGGCACCGAACCGGTTCCAGCCGACGAGCTGGCCATGAACAAGCGATACATGGCCGGCACTTACCTCGTCACCAACCAACTGCAGGGCGCCGTGGCCCGCCAGTTGGCCAGCAACTGGCTGATCGGCCTGCCCGCGGACTTCCTGGGCACCTTCGTGCCCACGCTGCAAAAGGTGACGCCGGAGCAGGTGATGGCCGTGTCCAAGGCCTACTTCAACCCGGCCGACCAAAGCTGGGTGGTGGTGGGCGACGCTGAAAAGATCAGCGAGCAGCTGAAGGCGTTTGGCGAGTTCAAGGTCGTCAAGCCTTGATCGCTGAGTGAGCACGAGGCCGCGGGCTGCGGCCTCGTGTTCTTGTTGCCGGCCGGGTGCTTCGCGGAGCAGCCTTCGGCGGCTGTGCTGCAGAACGCAACCCACCTGGAATGCTGTCGTCGATCGGGTCGATCCAAAGCCGCCACTCACGACCGACTCTTCCTGGCCGCCAGCCGCCGAACACAAAGTCAGCGCGGTCATGCGCCAACCGCAGGCTGGCGCCCCGCAAGGACATCCGGTGCTCAATCGCCCCCGAACCGCCGGGCTGCGTCGTACGGAAACACGTCGTGCACATGCCCGGCGCGGATGCGCTGCTGGTGGCCGGCCCAGAAGTCAGCGTCCAGCAGGTCGGCATGGTGGCGCATGAAGACCTCTCGCACGCGCGGATCGCCCAGCAGGAAGGGGGCGAAGGTTTCCGGGAACACGTCGCGCGGCCCCACGGGGTACCAGACCTCGCCGGACATTTCCTCCTCTTCCGTGCGCGGCACGGGCACGTGGCGGAAGTGGCAGTCGGTGAGGTATTCGATCTCGTCGTAGTCGTAGAACACCACCTTGCCGTGGCGGGTCACACCGAAGTTCTTCCACAGCATGTCGCCGGGAAAGATGTTGGCAGCCACCAGGTCTTTGATGGCGTTGCCGTACTCGATGACGGCACGCTCGCGCTGCTCGGGCGTGGCCTCCTGCAGGTACAGGTTGAGGGGCACGAGGCGCCGCTCGATGTAGCAGTGGCGGATGACGAGGTCGTCACCGTCTTCCTCGAGCTGGCTGGCGCAGAAGTGGCGCAGCGCGCGCAGCAAGGGCTCGCTGAAGCTGCGGCGCGGAAAGGCCACGCGGGTGTACTCCAGCGTGTCGGCCATGCGGCCCACGCGGTCATGCGCCTTCACCAGCAGGTACTTGCGCTGCACGAGTTCGCGGCTGGTGTCTTTGGCCGGCGGGTAGAAGTCCTTGATGACCTTGAACACGAAGGGGTAGCTGGGCAGGTCGAACACCAGCATCACCATGCCTTCGATGCCGGGCGCCATCCGCAAGGCGTCGCTGCTGTGGCGCAGGTGGGTCAGGAAGTCCCGGTAGAACAGCGCTTTGCCCTGTTTTTGCAGGCCCAGCGCGGCATAGATCTCGGAGCGGGGCTTGCGCGGCATGAGCGAGCGCAGGAACTGCACGAAGGCGCTGGGCACCTCCATGTCCACGAGGAAGTAGGCCCGCGCAAAGCTGAACAGCACGGCCAAGTCGTCTTCGCCGAACAACGCCGCATCAATGAAGAAGCCGCCGCCGCTCTCGCGGCGCAGGAGGGGCAGGGCGAACGGTGTCTCGGTGAAGCCGTTGATGATCTTGCCCACCACGTAGGCGCCCTTGTTGCGGAAGAACAGGCTGGACAGCACCTGGAACTGGAAGTTGGCCCGCCAGCGGATGTCGCCCAGCTGGCGCTGCACGGCGGCGAGCACGCGGTCCACGTCGCGCGGCAGGTCCACGAATTCGCCGCGCAGTTGGAAGTTGGTGATGACGCGCGACACCGTCTCGCGCAGCGTGGTGGGCGTGGGGTAGTAGGCGCGGTAGGTGGGGCGGGCGCCGGGCTCGTCGTTCTCGATGTACTCGGTGGACAGCGCCGGCCGCACGAAGATGAAGTCGTTGTGGAAGTAGCCGTGGTGCAGGATGCGCGTGCACACCGAGTTGAAGAAGGTCTCGGCGAGTTCGGGCTGGCGGTGGTTGGTGAGCAGCCCGATGTAGTGCAGCTTGACCTGCTGCCACACGGGCAGGGGCAGCGTGGAGGCTGCAAAGCGGGTTTCCAGCAGCGCCACGCACTCGGCCACGCGGGCGTCGTAGAACTCGATGCGCAGGGCCTGCGCCCGCTGCTGGCCAGCCCAATCGCCCCGCTCGAAGCGCCCCTTGGCCTCGGCGGAGGTGGCGCGGAACAGGCGGTAGTGGTGGTCAAACCCGCCCAACAGGGCCTGGGCGATGTCGAACGCGCGGGTGTCGGTCAGCTGGGTCGGGAACATGGCCCGACTCTAGTCGGGCCGTTCAGGCCGCCGTGGCGAAGCGCGCCTTGACCTTGGCCAGCGCACGCCGGTAGGCGGGCTCCACGTCAGCGGCGTTGCCGGCCGTGAGGGCCAGGTCTTCCAGCAGGCCGTTGTGCAGGCCGTACACCCAGCCATGCACCACCACCTCCTGGCCGCGCGCCCAGGCGTCTTGTACGACCGTGGTGTGGCAGGCGTTGCGGGCCTGCTCCAGCACGTTGAGCTCGCACAGCGCGTCCACACGGCGGGGTTCGTCCACGGTGGCCAGCCACTCGCTGTGCATGTGGTGCACGTCCTGCACATGGCGGATCCAGTTCTCCACCAGGCCCACGCGCATGTCGTACAGCGCCGCACGCACGCCGCCGCAGTTGCTGTGGCCCACCACGATGATGTGGCGCACCTTGAGGTGGTCCACCGCGAACTGCATGACGGACAGGCAGTTCAGGTCCGAGTGCACCACCACGTTGGCCACGTTGCGGTGCACAAAGAGGTCGCCGGGCAGCAGGTCCACCAATTCATTGGCCGGCACGCGGCTGTCGGCGCAGCCGATCCACAGGTATTGCGGGGTCTGCTGCTTGAGCAGGCGCGAGAAGAAGCCCGGCGCCTGGGCTTCGGTCTCGGCGGCCCAGCGCTTGTTGTTGTCGAGCAGGTCCTGGAGGGCGTGGTTGGTCGTCGTCATGGCTGGGATTGTCGGGCGGCCCCGCAGGTGTGGCGCGGGGCCAGGCTTCACATCGTTTCGGAGAAGAGTTCGCGGCCGATCAACATGCGGCGGATCTCGCTGGTGCCGGCGCCGATCTCGTACAGCTTGGCGTCGCGCCACAGGCGGCCCAGCGGGTACTCGTTGATGTAGCCGTTGCCGCCGAAGATCTGCACGCCCTCACCGGCCATCCAGGTGGCCTTCTCGGCCGTCCACAGGATGACGCTGGCGCAGTCCTTGCGCACCTGGCGCACATGCTCGGCACCCAGCAGGTCGAGGTTCTTGGCCACGGTGTACGCAAACGAACGCGCGGCCTGCAGCACGGTGTACATGTCCGCCACTTTGCCCTGGATGAGCTGGAACTCGCCGATGCTCTGGCCGAACTGCTTGCGGTCGTGGATGTAGGGCACGACGTTGTCCATCACGCTCTGCATGATGCCCAGCGGCCCGCCGGTGAGCACGGCACGCTCGTAGTCCAGGCCCGACATCAGCACCTTGGCGCCGTTGTTCACGCCGCCCAGCACGTTCTCGGCCGGCACCTCCACGTTCTGGAACACCAGCTCGCCGGTGTGGCTGCCGCGCATGCCGAGCTTGTCGAGCTTCTGCGCAATGCTGAAACCCTTCATGCCCTTCTCGATGAGGAAGGCCGTCACGCCACGCGCGCCCAGCTCGGGCTCGGTCTTGGCGTAGACCACCAGCGTGTCGGCATCCGGGCCGTTGGTGATCCACATCTTGCTGCCGTTCAGCAGGTAGTAGTCGCCCCCAGCGCCCGATTTCAGCTCCGCGCGCAGCTTCATGCTGAGCACGTCGGAGCCCGCGCCCGGCTCGCTCATGGCCAGCGCACCCACGTGCTCGCCGCTGATGAGCTTGGGCAGGTACTTGGCGCGCTGGGCCTCGTTGCCGTTGCGCTTGATCTGGTTCACGCACAGGTTGCTGTGCGCGCCGTAGGAGAGGCCCACCGAGGCGCTGGCGCGGCTGATCTCCTCCATGGCCACCATGTGTGCCAGGTAGCCCATATTGGCGCCGCCGTACTGCTCGGGCACGGTGATGCCCAGCACGCCCAGCTCGCCCATCTTGCGCCACAGGTCCATGGGGAATTGGTCGCTGCGGTCGATCTCCGCCGCGCGGGGGGCGATCTCTTCGTCGGCGAAGGCGCGCACCGCGTCGCGCAGGGCGTCGATGTCTTCACCGAGCTGGAAATTGAGGCCGGGCAGATTCATGGGGAAAGTCTCCTGTCCGCCCCGTTGCACCGGGAGTAAAACGGGTGCACGGGCGCATTGATTGACGTAAACGTCAACTGTAGCAAGCACGACAAACCAGGTCGCCCGACGAGGAGACGAGATGCTGAACCAGATGAGTTTCCAGCGCCGCATCCTGCTGCTGCTGGCCACCGCCGTCACAGGCGTGCTGCTGCTCGTGGCCATCAACACGGTGCAGACCTACACCGACCTCATGGCGGGCCGCCGCGAGGTGCTGCAAACCGCCGTGCAGACCCTGGCCAACCAGGTGATGGACCTGCAGCGGCAGGCCGCCAGCGGCAAGCTCGCCGAAGACGTGGCGCAGGCGGCTGCGCGTGAGGCCGTGCGTGCCGCCCGCTTCGGCGGCGCCGACGGCAAGACCGAGTACCTCTACGCCTGGACGCTGGACGGTGTGAGCGTGATGCACCCGATGAAGCCGGAGTGGGCCGGCAAGAACATGATGGACAAGATCGTCGACGGCAACGGCCGCAAGACGCTGCAGGACATGGTGACCAACCTGCGCGCGGCCAAGGACGGGCGCGCCTTTGTCGACACGCATTTCCCCCGCCCCGGCGGCCAGGAGGCGGTGCCCAAGCTGCAGTACGTCGTCACGGTGCCGGGCTGGAACTGGCTGATCGGCTCCGGGCTGTACCTGGACGACATCAACGCCCTGGTCTGGCGCGCGGCGCTGCAGGAGCTGGGCATTGGCGCGGCCGTGCTGGCATTGACCGTGGCCGTCGGCCTGGCCATCGCCCGCAGCGTGCTCGGCCAGCTGGGCGGCGAGCCCGCCGTGGCCATTGCCGCGATGCAGGACATCGCCCGGGGCGACCTGAGCCAGCGCCTGTCCTCCGCGCGCGGCGACAGCCTGATGGGCCAGATGCAGGCCATGGCCGACTCGCTGCGGGCCACGCTCAGCCAGGTGCGCGCCGCCATCGACTCCATCACCACCGCCGCCGGCGAGATCGCTCAAGGCAACCAGGACCTGTCCTCCCGCACCGAGCAAGCCGCCTCCAACCTGCAGCAGACGGCCAGTTCGATGGAGGAGATGAGCGGCGCCGTGGGCCAGAGTGCCGACACCGCGCGTCAGGCCAACCAGCTCGCCGTGTCTGCCGCTGAGGCGGCCCAGCGCGGCGGCAACGTGGTGGCCCAGGTGACGCAAAGCATGCAGGGCATCACCGACAGCTCGCGCCGCATCGGCGACATCATCGGCGTCATCGATGGCATTGCCTTCCAGACCAACATCCTCGCGCTGAACGCGGCCGTCGAAGCGGCCCGCGCGGGCGAGCAGGGCCGCGGATTTGCGGTGGTGGCCGGCGAGGTGCGCACGCTGGCGCAGCGCAGCGCCGAGGCGGCCAAGGAGATCAAGTCGCTGATCGGCGCCTCGGTGACCAACGTCGAGCAGGGGGCGACGCTCGTCGAGCAGTCTGGCCAGGCCATGCACGACATCGTGGGCAGCGTCAGCCGCGTGTCGGACCTGATCGGCGAGATTGCCGCCGCCGCCAGCGAGCAGCGCGACGGCATCCTGCAGGTCAACCAGGCCGTCACGCAGCTGGACCAGATGACGCAGCAGAACGCCGCGCTGGTGGAGGAATCCGCCGCCGCCGCGCAGTCCATGCGCGAGCAGGCCCAGCGGCTGGCGCAGGCGGTGTCTGCCTTCAGGTTGGGGTGATGGGGCTCTCGGGCTGGGGCAGCAGGCGCCGCACCAGCGGATGGCTGATCTTTTTGTCCGTGCCCACGGCATAGAACTGCTCGGCCAGGCCCTCGGCCAGGCCGACGTTGACCAGGCCGTACTGGCCGGTCAGCGCGTCGTCCACCGCCGTGGCGGCCGGGAACACGCCCAGGCCCTGGCTGCCGAAGGTGGCCAGCAGCGCACTGTCCTCGAACTCCCCGGCGATGCGGGGCCGCAGCCCCTGGGCGGACAGCCATTGGTCCAGCCGGGGGCGCAAGGCGGCGTGCGAGGTGGGCAACAGCAACGGCACATCGGCCAGCGAGGCAGGGAAGTTGCGCGCGGCCTCCACCGCCCAGCGCGCCGGGGCGTACCAGGCCACCGGTGAGCTGCCGAGCGAATGGCTGTAGACGCGCAGGTTGGGGTTGGGCGGCGCCGGGCGGTCGGCCAGCACCACGTCCAGCCGGTGCAGGGCCAGGTCACCCAGCAGGTCGTCGAACTCGTCCTCGTGGCAGAGCAGGCGCAGCTGCGGCGTGTCCAGGATGGGGCCGAGCAGCCGGTGGGCCACCAGCTTGGGCAGGCCGTCCGAGATGCCCACCGCCAGGCGCACGGCGGGAGCGGTGGCGGCATCGCGCACGCGCTCGGGCAGCGTCTCGCCGATCTGGAAGATCTGCTCGGCCTGCTCCAGCGCCGCCACGCCGGCATCCGTCAGCGCGAGGCCCCGGCCGGCCGGCTTGAGCAGCGCGGCGCCCAGCGCCTGTTCCAGCTCCCGCACCTGGGCCGACACGGTCTGCACCGACAGCCCCAGCCGCTCGGCCGCACGCGTGAGCCCCCCCTCCTTGGCCACGGCCCAGAAGTAGTACAGGTGGCGGTAGCTGAAGCTCATGCTCATGGTGGACTCAGCAAGTTATCTCGAATCGAATCTTCGCGATTCTCTGCTTTTATTTGATGCGCCGGCTGCCTACGCTGCAGGGGTTTTCAACTGGAGGTCTGCCATGCAAACCCGCCCCGCTGCTGTTGTTCTGCCCTACGGCTCCCCGCTCAGCCGCAATACCGCCCACCGCGTGCTGCGCAACACCCACGCGCTGCTGTCCCTGACGCTGCTGTTCAGCGCCGCCGTCGCGGCAGCAGCCGTCGCCTTCCAACTGCCGGCACCCGGCCTCATCCTGACGCTGGTGGCCTACTTCGGCCTGCTGTTCGGCATCCACAAGACGAAGAACAGCGGCATGGCCGTGGGCCTGGTGTTCGCGCTGACAGGCTTCATGGGCTGGACGCTCGGCCCCTTGCTCACGCGCACGCTGGCGCTGCCCTCGGGCGGCCAGGCGGTGATGCTCGCCCTGGGCGCCACCGGCGCCGTCTTCCTGGCGTTGTCGGCCTACGCGACGACCACCAAGCGCGACCTGTCCTGGATGGGCGGCTTCCTGTTCGCCGGCATGGTGGTGGCCCTCCTGGCCGGGCTGGCGGCGGTGTTCTTCCAGATCCCCGCGCTGGCGCTGACGGTCTCGGCCGTCGTGGCCCTGCTGTCGGCCGGCCTCATCCTGTTCGAAACCCAGCAGATCGTGGACGGCGGCGAGACGAACTACGTGCTCGCCACCGTCAGCCTGTTCGTGTCCATCTTCAACCTGTTCACAAGCCTGCTGCAGCTGTTCGGTTTTGCCGGCTCGGATGAATAAGGCCCCTCGGCCGGCCGGGTCGGTCAGGCCTGCTTGCTGAGCAACCAGCGGTACAGGCCAAAGCCGATCCCCGCGAAGGCCAGCAGGCCCAGCACCTGGCTGGCCGTCATGAAGCTCTCGCCCACCAGCGCCAGCGGCGCGCCGTTGCCGGAGAACACCACAACGGCCGCCAGCACGACGCCCAGCAGGCTCTCGCCCACGATCAGGCCCGAGGCCATCAGCACGCCAAGTTGCTGGGTGGCCTCCGGGTCGCGCTTGAGCGCCGCGCGGCGCTCGAACCACCAGCCCGCCACGGCGCCGACGACGATGACCAGCGTGCTGTTCATCGGCAGGTAGATGCCCAGGCCCACGGCCAGCGGGGCCAGGTGCGCCTTGCCGCCGGTGCTGCGCTTGAGCACTTCGTCCACCCCGATGCAGGCCGCGCCGATGGCGGCACCGATGCCGATCAGGTTCCAGTTCAGGTCGCCCTGGATCACGCCCTTGGCCAGCGCCGAGATCAGTGCGGCCTGGGGGGCGGCCAGCGCGGTCTTGGGGTCCACACCCGGCACGCCGGCGAAGCCGTAGGCCTTGTTCAGCAGGTCCAGCACCGGCGGGATGACCACCGCACCGGCCAGCACGCCGATGATGAGCGCGACCTGCTGGCGCCAGGGCGTGGCGTCCACCAGTTGGCCGGTTTTCAAGTCTTGCAGGTTGTCGTTGGAGATGGTGGCCACGGCAAACACCACGGCCGTGACGAACAGCGCGAACGCCACCAGCGCCTGCCCCGTGGTGGGCGGCAGCAGCGGCTTCACCCCCAGCGCCAGCAGCAGCGACACACCGATCACCACCAGGATGCCCACACCCGACAGCGGGCTGTTGGACGAGCCGATCAACCCCGCCATGTAGCCGCACACGGCCGCCACGAAGAAGCTCATCAGCACCACGTAGACCACGCCGCCCACCACCAGCAGGCCGAGCTGATCACCCAGGCCGGCGCTGGTGGCAAAGCTGGAGAGCATGAAGCCGATGGGCAGCATGCAGGCCAGCGTGATCAGGCCCACGGTGCCGATGGGGATGTCGCGCTCGTTGCGCGGCAGCGTGTCGGCCTTGCCGGCCTTGCGCACGCGGGACGACATGGCCGCCGCGTGCAGCCCCGCCACCACCGGCTTGGCCAGCTTGACCAGCGTCCAGATGGCCGCCACGGCAATGCACCCGGCGCCGATGAAGCGCACCTTCTTGCTCCAGGCAAAAAGGGCCACGGCCTCGGCCGCGCCATCCACGCCCTGCGTGAGCAGCGGCACGCCGCCCAGCCAGCCGATGCAGGCACCGACGAGGATGGCCATGCCCACCCACAGGCCCACCAAGTGGCCCACGGCCAGCAGCGCGAAGCTGAAGTTCAGGTCGTAGCCTGTAGCACCGCTCTTCTCACCACCCGGCAGCCGGAAGTACTGCGCCAGGTTGGCCGCAAACACCTGCGTGGCAACCACGACGCTGAAGCCCGCCGACACCACCGCTCCGGTGACGATGGCCACCATGCCCTGGCGGCTGCTCTCGCCGCCCTCGCTGGCATGGCCCACCTTCAGCACCTCGGCACAGGCCACGCCCTCGGGGTAGGGCAGCGGCGAATTGGTCACCAGCGCGCGGCGCAGCGGGATGGAATACATCACCCCCAGCACCCCGCCCAGCGCGCACAGCGTGACCGACATCCAGTACGGAAAGCCCGTCCACCAGCCGATCATCACCAGGCCGGGCAGCACGAAGATGATGGACGACAGCGTGCCCGCCGACGACGCGATGGTCTGCACGATGTTGGTCTCGCCGATGGAATTGCCCGCCGCCCGACGCAGCAGCGCCATCGAGATGACGGCCGCCGGAATGGACGTGGCGAACGTGAGGCCGGCCTTCAGCCCGAAGTAGACGTTGGCGGCCGTGAAGACCAGCGTGATCAGGATGCCCAGCACGATGCCGCGCAAGGTCAGTTCGGTGCCCAGGTCGGGCGTGGGGGTGGGCGATGAGGTGCTCATGCGTGTTGGGATGCGAACGCCGGATGTGGCGAGTTGCGCATCATCGTGGCAGCCTGCACGGGTGCAGGGTCCGGATAACCCTAGAGAACCGCTCAATTGACGTTAACGTCAATTGGCGGCCTAGAATTTGCGCCGATCCAGGAGACAAGCCATGACCGATCTCGCCGCCGACTACAAAGCACTGGCCGAATACCGCCCCGCCCACAAGGTGCGCTTCGTCACCGCCGCCAGCCTGTTTGACGGGCACGACGCCGCCATCAACATCATGCGGCGCATCCTGCAGGGCATGGGTGCCGAGGTCATCCACCTCGGGCACAACCGCTCGGTGGACGAGGTCGTCACCGCCGCGCTGCAGGAAGACGCCCAGGGCATCGCCATCAGCTCCTACCAGGGCGGGCACGTCGAGTACTTCAAGTACATGGTGCAGCTGCTCAAGGAGCGTGGCGGCGCGCACATCCAGGTGTTCGGCGGCGGCGGCGGCGTGATCGTGCCCGCCGAGATCCGCGAGCTGGCCGAGCATGGGGTGCGCATCTTCAGCCCCGAGGACGGCCAGCGCATGGGGCTGCAAGGGATGATTGGTGAGATGGTCATGAAGGCCGACCAGGACTTCAGCGTCCACGCGCCGAAAAGCCTGGCGGCCATCACCGGCCACTCCGAAGCTGCCTGGCGCGCGCTGGCCCAGCTGCTGACGGCGCTGGAGAACGGCAAGGCCGACGCCGGCATCGTCGACGCGCTGCGCTCGCAGGCCCAGGGCATCAAGACCCCGGTGCTGGGCATCACCGGCACCGGCGGCGCCGGCAAGTCCAGCCTGACCGACGAGCTGATCCGCCGCCTGCGCCTGGACCAGGGCGACCAGCTCCGCGTGGCACTGATCTCCATCGACCCGTCACGCCGCAAAAGCGGCGGTGCGCTGCTGGGCGACCGCATCCGCATGAATGCCATCTCGCCGTGGCAGCAATCTGGCCCCACGCTTCCTGCTCCGCAGGAGCTGCCCCCCGAGGGGGCGCGAGCCGCCTTGGGGCGGCCCGGCGGCGACTCCGGCGCCCGCGTGTTCATGCGCTCGCTGGCCACGCGCGACTTCGGCTCGGAGATCTCCCCGGCGCTGCCTGACGTCATCGCGGCCGCCAAGGTGGCGGGCTTTGACCTTGTCATCGTCGAGACCTCGGGCATCGGCCAGGGCGACGCAGCCATCGTGCCGCTGGTGGATGTGCCGATGTACGTGATGACGCCCGAGTTCGGTGCCGCCAGCCAGCTCGAGAAGATCGACATGCTGGACTTCGCCGAGTTCGTGGCCATCAACAAGTTCGACCGCAAGGGCTCGCTGGACGCCCTGCGCGACGTGGCCAAGCAGGTGCAGCGCAACCGCGAAGCGTTCACGGTGATGCCGGACGCCATGCCCGTGTTCGGCACCATGGCCAGCCGCTTCAACGACGACGGCGTGACGGCGCTCTACCAGGCGCTGAAGGTGCGCCTGGGCGCGCTGGGCCTGCCGCTTGCCGAAGGTCGCCTGCCGCGCGTGGACACCCGCCACAGCACGCACCAAACGCCCATCGTGCCGCCCAACCGCACGCGCTACCTGGCCGACATCTCCGACACCGTGCGGGGCTACAAGGCCCGTGCCCGCCGCCAGGCGGCCCTGGCGCGTGAAATCCAGCAGCTGGAAGCCAGCCGCGACATGCTGCTGGCCGCCAACCCCGACAAGCAGGGCGCCCGCACCGCGCTGGCCGACCTGGCTGAGCAGCGCCGCGCCAAGCTGGACGGCGACGCCCGCCAGCTGCTGCAGCAGTGGCCCGACATGGTCAAGGCCTACGCGGGTGACGAGTACGTGGTGAAGATCCGAGACAAGGAGATCCGCACGGCGCTGGTCACGCAAAGCCTGTCAGGCACCAAGATCCGCAAGGTTGTGCTGCCCACCTACGAATGCCATGGCGAGCTGCTCAAGTGGCTGATGCTCGAGAACGTGCCCGGCAGCTTCCCGTACGCGGCCGGCGTGTTCGCCTTCAAGCGCGAGGGCGAGGACCCGACCCGCATGTTCGCCGGCGAAGGCGACGCCTTCCGCACCAACCGCCGCTTCAAGCTGGTCAGCGAGGGCATGCCCGCCAAGCGCCTGTCCACGGCCTTCGACTCGGTCACGCTGTACGGCGCCGACCCCGCGCCGCGGCCCGACATCTACGGCAAGGTGGGCAACAGCGGCGTGTCCATCGCGACGCTGGACGACATGAAGGTGCTGTACGACGGCTTCGACCTGTGCAGCCCGAGCACCAGCGTGTCGATGACCATCAACGGCCCGGCGCCGTCCATCCTGGCCATGTTCATGAACACGGCGGTGGACCAGAACCTCGCCAAGTTCCGCGCTGACAACGGCCGCGAACCCACGTCCGACGAAGCCGCCAAGATCAAGGACTGGGTGCTGGCGAACGTGCGCGGCACCGTGCAGGCCGACATCCTGAAGGAAGACCAGGGCCAGAACACCTGCATCTTCTCGACCGAGTTCTCGTTGAAGGTCATGGGCGACATCGCCGAGTACTTCGTGCACCACAACGTGCGCAACTTCTACTCGGTGTCGATCAGCGGCTATCACATCGCCGAGGCCGGCGCGAACCCGATCAGCCAGCTCGCGCTGACGCTGTCCAACGGCTTCACGTTCGTGGAGGCGTACCTGGCGCGCGGCATGCACATCGACGACTTCGCGCCCAACCTGTCGTTCTTCTTCAGCAACGGCATGGACCCGGAGTACACCGTGCTCGGCCGCGTGGCCCGCCGCATCTGGGCCGTGGCGATGCGCGACCGCTACGGCGCCAACGAGCGCAGCCAGAAGCTGAAGTACCACGTGCAGACGTCGGGCCGCAGCCTGCACGCGCAGGAGATCGCGTTCAACGACATCCGCACCACGCTGCAGGCGCTGATCGCCGTCTACGACAACTGCAACTCGCTGCACACCAACGCCTACGACGAGGCCATCACCACGCCCACCGACGAAAGCGTGCGCCGCGCGATGGCCATCCAGCTCGTCATCAACCGCGAATGGGGCCTGGCCAAGAACGAGAACCCGAGCCAGGGCGCCTTCATCATCGACGAGCTGACCGAGCTGGTGGAAGAAGCCGTGCTGGCCGAGTTCGAGCGCATCAACGAACGCGGTGGCGTGCTGGGCGCGATGGAGACCGGCTACCAGCGTGGCCGCATCCAGGAAGAGTCCATGCACTACGAGATGCTGAAGCACACGGGCGAGTACCCCATCATCGGCGTCAACACCTTCCGCAACCCCAAGGGCGAGCCGGTGCCGGAGCACATCGAGCTGGCACGCTCGACGGACGAGGAAAAGCAGTCGCAGCTGACCCGCCTGGCGGCGTTCCACGAACGCCACGCGGCCGAGGCGCCGGCCATGCTGGCCCGGCTGCAGCAGGCCGTCATCGAGAACCGCAATGTGTTCGACGTGCTGATGGACGCGGTGCGCGTGTGCTCGCTGGGTCAGATCACCGGCGCGCTGTTCGAGGTGGGCGGGCAGTACCGGCGCAGCATGTGACGCCAGGCCTGCGCGACCCTAGCGCCCCTGGATCGCCTGCATCGCTGCCCTCACCCGCAGCAGCATCGGCGACGGCTCGGCCGCCTTGGCGTCGAAAGGATGCAGGCGCTGGCCGCCCACGGCTGCCGTGATCCTGCGCACATACATCCGCGTCTCCGCATAGGGCGGCACGCCCAGGTAACGGTCCACCGCCTTCTCGCCGGCGTTGTAGCCGGCCAGCGCGAGTTGCACATCCCCTTCAAAATAGGCCAGCAACCAGCGCAGATAGGCCATGCCAGCGCGGATGTTCTGCGACGGGTCGCGCAGCCGCACCACGCCGAAGCGCGCCGCCGTGTCAGGGATGAGCTGCATCAGACCCTGGGCCTTCTTGGGCGACTCGGCCAGCGCATCGAAGTTGGACTCCTGCGCCATCACGGCCAGCACCAGCGCCGGTGAGAGCTGGTACTCAGGTGCCAGCAGCTTCACGTAGCTCACGATGGCCGGCGGCGCATGGGCCGGCAGCGGCAGCGTGGCCCACAGCGACACCGGCTTGACACTGCGCGCGGGCGCAGCTGCCAGTGCAACGGGCGCCGGATCGGTTTCGGGCGGCCGCAGGCAGGGCGGTGGGTCGCCCAATGGCGTGCCGCCCATGCGGTCGAGCATGTTCTGCGCCTGCGCCAGCCCCTGCTCGGCAGCGGCGGCAAACAGGTGCGCGGCCTCGGCGTCGTTGCGCTGGATGCCGCGCGCGTTGGTGAGCATCCAACCCAGGCTGTACTGCGCTTCCGCGTCGCCATAACGAGCTGCGCGGCAGTAAAGCCGGGCAGCGGCCACCTCGTCGCGCTTCACGCCATCACCATGCTCCAGCGCCTTGGCATCCTGGCGCCAGCGCTCCACCTGCGCAGGCACCACCGGGCCTCGCTCGCCAGGCGGCATGACGGGGCGGGGCAGTTGCTCCAGCGTCAGCGTGGGCAGCTGTGCCGAAGCCGTCGAGGCGGCAAGCAACAAGGGCGGCAGCAGGCGTCGCAAGGGTCAGTCCGGAGGCGGTGTGCAGGGGCCGGAAGTCTAGACTGCCGAAACTCTCCAGGACCGGCATGAACAAGACCCGCCTCGAAGCGTTCAGCGATGGCGTCCTCGCCATCATCATCACCATCATGGTGCTGGAGATGAAGGTGCCCCACGGCAGCGACTGGGAGGCGCTGAAGCCGCTGTGGCCGGTTGTCCTGTCCTATGTGCTGAGCTTCGTCTACGTCGGCATCTACTGGAACAACCACCACCATCTGCTGCACGCCGTGCACAAGATCAGTGGCGGTGTGTTGTGGCCCAACCTGCACCTGCTGTTCTGGCTGTCGCTGCTGCCGTTTGCCACGGGCTGGATGGGCGAGAACCACTTCGCGCCCCTGCCCGTGGCCGTCTATGGCGGTGTGCTCCTCATGGCGGCCCTGGCCTGGGCACTGCTGCAGCGCGCGCTGCTCTGCCTGCCCGGTGCCAACGCCGGCCTGGCCCAAGCCCTGGGCAAAGATTGGAAAGGCAAGCTGTCGCCCGTCGTCTATCTGTTGTCCATCGCACTGGCCTTTGTGCACGTCGGCCTGTCGCTGGCCGGCTATGCCTTCGTCGCAGCGCTGTGGTTGATCCCGGACCGCCGCATGGAACGCCATCTGAACCGGAGCGAGTGAGCTTGCAGAAGCTGGCTCCGCGCACCGACCAGGTGTGACCTGACTGGCTGAAGGCGAGCCACGCCACGGGAAGTAAGAAGCCTGACAGGACCCGGCTCAGCCCACCACCGACTGCAGCGTGGAGTTGCGCATCCAGTCATCTGCCACGACGACGCGGTTGCGCCCTTTCTGCTTGGCCTGGTAGAGCGCCTTGTCCGCCAGGTGCATCAGCGTCTCCGGCGTGTCGCTCGCCGCGGCCTCAGCCACCCCGGCCGACAGCGTGACCCGCAGCAGCCGGCCGCCGTCACCTTGCAGCTCCAGTGCCTCCACCGCCTGGCGCACCTGCTCGGCCACATGCCGCCCCCCGGCCGCACCCGTGGCGGGCAGCACCAGCCCGAACTCCTCGCCCCCCAAACGCCCCAGCACGTCAGACCCCCGCAGGCGCGAGCGCGTGCAGGCTGCCACCGCCTTCAGCACCAGGTCGCCCACGGCATGACCGTGCTGGTCGTTCACGCGCTTGAAATGGTCCAGGTCCAGCATGACAAAGCTCACCGGCTGCCCCTCGCGCCGGCCGCGCTCCATCGTGTGTGACAGCAGCGACACCGTCGTGCTGTGATTGCAGGCCCCTGTCAGGCCGTCCACGCTGGCCAGCTCACGCATCTGGCTGGCCATGCGCTCGAAATGCGCCAGCACGAAGCCGAAGCCTGCCGCCAGCACTGCCATGAAAGCCAGCATGAAGATGATGCTGCTGCCGGCCTGCCCCTCCAGCCCCGGGGTGCCCCCCGCCGGTGCCACCGGTGCACCCAGCCACAGCACGGCATGACCCACGCGCAGCCACAGCGCGGCGCTGGCCAGGATCAGCAGCGCCGCCACCACGCGGAAACTTCGCTCACCCCGCCAGCCCAGCCGCGCCGCCAGCAGCGTGGCCGGCAACAGCAGCGCACCCATCGCGGCCGACATGGCGCCCGCACGCGCCGGCGTGGGCACACCCAGAGCTGCCGGCACCGCCAGCGCCGCCAGCAGCGCCATGCCGTGGTACCAAACCGGCAGGTCCCGGTTCAGCAGGTGGCGCGACACCGCCGCCGACAAGCCGGCCAGGCCGCCCATCAGCAGCCAATTGCCCGCCAGGAGCACCAGCCACCCGGGCAGCCACGGCCGCAGCAGAAAGCACACGAAGCCCAGGCACAGGGCCAGCCCCGCCCAGCCCAGGATCTTCATGTCCCCCCGGCTGAGGGCCTCGCGCCCGGCCAGCCACAGCTGCAGCGTCAGCAATCCAAAGCCGAGGACGAGCGTCAGCACCAAGGTGGGCACGTGGGGCATCATGCGCAGGTGGCGACGGTTGGGCTTGGGGAGAGGGAGCGTGAGCGGGCCTGGCGCCCAGTTTAGGCAGCGCCAGCGCATTTGGCGCCAGGGTCTGCGCCGATGGCGCGGGAGGCAACGCCGGGCTTCAATGCCAGGGTGTTCGCATCTGTGTCAGGGCGAGGCGCGGGGGGCGATCGCGCGGCACACTTCGGCGGATGCACCGCCGCCACCTCCTGAGCTTGTCTGCCGTCGCCCTGATGCCCGCCACCGCCCTCGCCTCGCCCGCCCCCTGCGTCCTCCACGTCGGCACCTATGCGCCGCTGGGCCAGGGCGTGTACAGCTTCGCCATCGCTGCCGATGGTGGCCTGCGCCCGCTCGGCATGACCCCCAAC
>JBBIVU010000017.1:0-24229 GCA_037439585.1 Roseateles sp.
CAGCGCAGCAATTCCGTGCCGCTGACCATCGGCTGGCAGCGGGACAGCCGCGACAGCGTCATCTCTCCCACCAAGGGCCGGTACCAGCGTGTCAACGTCGAGGCCAGTGCGATTGGCGATGCCCAGTACGCGCGTCTGAACCTGCAGTACCAGCAGTACTTCGAGATCACGAACAAGATCACGCTCGGCATCAACAGCGAAGTGGGTTGGGGCGTGGGGCTGGGCGGCAAGCCCTACCCGATCTTCAAGAACTTCTATGGCGGTGGCCTGGGTTCGGTGCGGGTGTTTGAGGCCGGCTCCCTGGGTCCTGTCGACGTCACCGGTTCCTACAGCGGCGGCAGCAAGCGTTTCAACACCAACGCCGAGCTGTACCTGCCGGTACCGGGCAGCGGCAACGACAAGAGCTTCCGCATCTTCGGCTTCATGGACGCTGGCAACGTCTGGGGTGCGGGCCTGGCCGAGAAGGTCAGTTTCGACACCATCCGTGTGTCGGCCGGTCTGGGCTTGTCCTGGATCTCGCCGATGGGGCCGCTGCGTCTCAGTTACGGCAAACCTATCCGCAAGCAGCGCACGGATAGAATCGAGAAATTCCAATTCCAGATCGGGACTGCATTCTGATGATGAGCAAGCTCTTGCAATCGGTGGCTCTGGCCTCCGCGATGGTTGTGGCCGCGTCGGCCGTGCAAGCCCAGGAACTGAAGATCGGCTACGTGAACAGCGAGCGCGTGCTGCGCGAGGCGAATCTGGCCAAGACGGCGCAAGCCAAGCTGGAGGCGGAATTCGGCAAGCGCGAGAAAGATCTGCGCGACCTGGAAACCAAGCTGCGTGGCGCGGCGGAGAAGCTGGAAAAAGACGCCCCGACGCTGTCCGAGAACGAGCGCAACCGCCGGCAGCGCGACATCGTCGAGCAAGAGCGTGACCTGCAGCGCAAGCGTCGCGAATGGCAGGAAGATCTGACCCAGCGCAAGAACGAAGAACTGTCCACCGTGGTGGAGAAGGCCAACCGCGTCATCAAGCAGATCTTCGATGCCGAGAAGTACGACCTCATCCTCCAGGATGCGATCCACTTCAGTGCCCGCGTGGACATCACCAAGAAAGTGATCGACGCGCTGAACGGGCAAAAGTAAGCCGACCGTCGCATGAGCTCGACACCCGTCGCGCTCGCTGAACTGATCGCCGCCTTGGGCGGCGATTTGCTTGGTGGGTCCGATGTCCGCATTGGCCGCATCGCGCCGCTGGATGAGGCGGACCGCGAGAGCATCAGTTTTCTCGCGAACCCGCGCTACCAATCTCAGCTGGCGACGACAGCAGCCGCGTGCGTGATCGTGGCGCCAGCCCTGGCTGAGTTGGCGGCTGCTCGGGGTGCGGTCATCGTCACGCCCGATCCCTACCTCTACTTCGCGCGCCTGACACAGTGGTGGGCTGCGCGCACATCCCCTGTGGCCAGCACGGGCATCCACCCCAGCGCAGTCGTGTCGCCGGAGGCCAGGCTGGGGCAGGGCGTCGAGGTCGGGCCGCTGGCGGTCATCGAAGCCCGGGCCGTCATTGGGGATGGCGCCCGTGTCGGTGCCCACTGCGTGGTCGAGCGTGATGCGCATGTGGGCGCGGGCACACGGCTGGCCCCGCGCGTCGTGCTGGGCCATGGATGCCACATCGGCGCTCGAGGGCTGGTGCACAGCGGTGTGGTCATCGGCGCCGACGGATTTGGCTTTGCACCGAGCAAGAGTGGCTACGTGAAGATCGAGCAACTCGGCAACGTGCGCATCGGCGACGATGTGGAGATCGGTGCCAACACCTGCATCGATCGCGGCGCATTGAGTGACACGGTCATCGAAGATGGCGTGAAGCTGGACAACCTCATCCAGATTGCCCACAACGTGCACATCGGCCGGAACACCGCCATGGCGGGCTGCGCGGCGGTGGCCGGTTCCACGCGCATCGGCGCGAACTGCACCATCGGTGGTGCGGCCAACATCATCGGCCACCTGACGCTGGTGGACGGCGTGCACATCTCCGCCGCCACCACCGTCACCCGCAGCATTGCCGAGCCGGGTGTCTACAGCGGCCCGCACCCCTTCGAAGAAAATTCGAGCTGGCAGAAGAACGCGGCCACGCTGCGCCAGCTCTACACCTTGAGAGAGCGTGTCCGCGCGCTGGAAAAGAAATGACGACCGAGACGATCACCATGGACATCCACGAAATCCTGAAGCGCCTGCCGCACCGCTACCCCATCCTGCTGGTGGACCGCGTGGTGGAGTTGGTCAAGGGCGAGCGCATCCGCGCGATCAAGAACGTCTCCATCAACGAACCCTTCTTCCTGGGCCACTTCCCGCACCGGCCGGTGATGCCGGGCGTGCTCATCCTCGAAGCCCTGGCCCAGGCCGCCACGCTGCTGGCCCTGCGCAGCATGGACATGGTGCTGGACGAGAACTCGGTGGTGTACTTCGCCGGCATCGATGGCGCGCGCTTCAAGCGCCCCGTGGAGCCGGGTGACCAGCTCGTCCTCGAAGTGACGCTGGGCCGCTCCAAGGCCGGCATCTACAAGTTCTCCGCCAAGGCCCTGGTGGGCGATCAGGTCGCAGCAGAAGCCGAGCTGATGTGCACGATGCGTCGCATCGACGCCTGAGGGCGGGCACGATGGCCATCCACACCACCGCCATCGTCGATCCGGCCGCCGAGTTGGACAGTTCGGTCGACGTCGGCGCCTACTCGCTGATCGGCCCGCACGTGAAGATCGGCGCGGGCACCCGGGTCGGCCCGCATGTCGTCATCGAGGGCCACACGTCCATTGGCCGCGACAACACCTTCTTCCAGTTCAGCTCCATCGGCGCGGCCAACCAGGACAAGAAGTACGCGGGCGAGCCCACCACGCTGGTCATCGGCGACCGCAACACCGTGCGCGAGTTCTGCACGCTGAATGTCGGCACGGTGCAGGACCGGGGCGAGACCACGTTGGGCGATGACAACTGGATCATGGCCTACTGCCACCTGGCGCACGACGTCGTCATCGGCAACGAGTGCGTGCTGGCCAACAACGCCACATTGGCTGGCCATGTGCAGGTGGGCAACCACGTCACCATCGGCGGCCTGACTGGCATCCTGCAACGCATGCGCATCGGGGACCACGCCATGATCGGTTTCCAGGCCCATGTGGCGCAGGACGTGCCGCCCTTCATGACCGTGGACGGCAACCCGCTGGCCGCGCGCGCAGTCAACGTCGTGGGCTTGAAGCGCCGGGAGTTCAGCGCCGAACGCATTGCCGTCATCCGCCAGATGTACAAGCTGCTGTACCGCGTAGGGCACACGCTGGACGAGGCCAAGGCGGCCATCGCGGCGCTGAAGGGCTCGGAAGGTGGCAGTGCCGATGTCGACATCGACAACATGCTCACCTTCCTTGCCGCCTCCACCCGCGGCATCGTTCGCTGATCGCATGAGCACCGCGCCCCGCCTCGGCATGGTGGCCGGCGAGGCCAGCGGCGATCTGCTGGCTGGCCTGCTGCTGCAGGGCCTGCGTGCGCGCTGGCCCGGGCTCACCTCGCAAGGCATCGGCGGCCCGAAGATGATCGCCCAGGGCTTCGAGACCTGGTGGCCGCACAGCAAGCTGTCCATCTTTGGCTACGTGGATGCGGTGCTGAACATCCGCGAGCTGCTGTCCATCCGCAAGCAGCTCGGCACGCGCCTGATTGCAGACAAGCCGAACGTCTTCATCGGCGTCGATGCGCCCGACTTCAACTTCGGGCTGGAGATACGGCTGCGCGAGGCTGGCATCCAGACGGTCCACTTCGTCTGCCCGTCCATCTGGGCCTGGCGGCCGGAGCGTGTGGAGAAGATCAAGGCGGCGGCCGACCACGTGCTGTGCCTGTTCCCGTTCGAGCCCGAGATCCTGCACAAGGCAGGCATCGGGGCCACCTACGTGGGCCATCCGCTGGCCGATGCGATCCCTATGGAGCCGCCCCAGGCCGCGTCGCGCGAAGCGCTGAAGCTGCCCGGGGGCGACACGGTGATCGCCCTGCTGCCCGGCAGCCGCAAGAGCGAGATCCAGTACATCGCGCCCGCGCTCATCGGCGCGGCGAGGCTGCTGGCCAAGCCAGGTCGGCGTTTCGTGATGCCCGTCGTGCCGGGGCTGCGCAGCCTGGTCGAGCCGCTGCTGGGTGGCGTGGAGATCCAGCTTGTCGACGGCCAATCCCACGCCGCGCTGGCGGCCTGCGACCTGACGCTGGTGGCCAGCGGCACGGCCACGCTGGAGGCGGCGCTGTTCAAGCGGCCGATGGTGATCGCCTACCGCATGAACGCGCTGAACTGGTGGCGCATGAAGGGCAAGGGCCTGCTGCCCTGGGTGGGCCTGCCCAACATCCTGGCGCGCGAGTTCCTGGTGCCCGAGCTCATCCAGCACGCCTGCACGCCCGAGAACCTCGCCCGCGAGGCCGAGGCCCTGCTGGCCGATGCGCACCGTCGCGCTGCCCTGCACACGCGTTTCGTCCAACTCCACGAGCTGCTGCGGCAAGACACCGCACAGCGCGCCAGCGATGCCATCGCGACGCTCCTCCACGCCTGAGCAGGTGTCGCTCGACTGGGCGCCCACCGTTGGCCTCGTCGCCGGCGTGGACGAGGCCGGCCGTGGGCCCCTGGCCGGCCCGGTGTTCGCGGCGGCCGTCATCCTGGACGAGTTGCAGCCCATCGCCGGCCTTGCTGATTCCAAGGTGCTGACCGCCGCCAAGCGGGCTCGGCTCTACGACGAGATCCGCGCCAAGGCGCTGTGCTGTTGCATCGCGCAGGCGTCCACCGAAGAGATCGATCAGATCAACATCCTGCAGGCCACCATGCTCGCCATGCAGCGCGCCGTGAACGGCCTGCGCCTCAAGCCCACGCTGGTGCAGGTGGACGGCAATCGCCTGCCCGTGCTGCCCATGGCGGCCGAGGCCATCGTCAAGGGCGATGCCAAGGTGCAAGCCATCTCGGCCGCCAGCATCCTCGCCAAGGTGGCGCGTGACCTGTTCTGCGAGCAGATGCACGCAAGCCACCCGCAGTACGGCTTTGCCACCCACAAGGGCTACGGCACGCCCGAGCACCTGGCCGCGCTGCGCGAACATGGGGCCAGTCCCTGGCACCGGCGCAGTTTTTCTCCCGTTCGAGAAGCCCTCAGATGACCCAGGTGCTGCACGTCACGTCGCGCGACAACCCGGCGCTGGTGCGCCTGCGCAAGATCACTGCCGACGCGGGCGGCTACCGCAAGACCGGCAGCGTGTGGATCGAGGGCGACCACCTGCTGCGCGCGGCGCTGCAGCGGGGCTGGGTGCCGGCGCTGGTCGTCATCACCGAGGCCGCGATGCAGGACGAGACCCTGCGCACATTGGCCGAATCCGCGGCCCGCGTGCTGGTGGTTCCCGGGGCGCTGTTCAAGGGCTTGAGCGGCCTGGAATCACCCGCGCAGATCGGTGCGGAGTTGACGCTGCCGACCACGCCTGCCATCGACGCGAGCGCCGCCACCGTGGTTTTGGACCGCCTGCAGGACGCCGGCAACGTGGGGGCCATCCTCCGCAGCGCGGCGGCCTTCGGCGTGTGCCAGGTGTTGGCGATCAAGGGCACGGCGGCCCTGTGGTCGCCCAAGGTCGTGCGGGCCGGGCAGGGGGCGCATTTTGGCCTGCGGCTGGTGGAAGGGCTGGCCGCGTCGGATCTCACGGCATTGGGCGTGCCGCTGATCGCCACCAGCTCGCACACCGAGCACGCGCTGCACCGTGTGGCGCTGCCTTCGCCGTGTGCCTGGGTGATGGGCCATGAGGGGCAGGGCGTGTCGCCCGAGCTCATGGCCCGCTGCGCACTGACTGTGGGCATCCCGCAGCCCGGCGGGGAGGAGTCGCTCAACGTGGCCGCCGCCGCCGCCATTTGTTTGTATGAAAGTGAGCGGCAGCGCGGCTGAATGCGGGCGCCCTGGCCGCAGGATGGGCTTCCCAAGGCGTGCACGCGCATGGCAGCGCACTCAATGCGTGCCAACGCCCCTTCTCGCCTGCCGCGGCCTTCGACCGTGGGCCGCCTTCCTGACGGCGTGGCCCGGCTCGTCCCTCAGGGCCGGGTGCCGGCAGCGGCCCGGCGCCAAGCCGCTGCGCCTGTGCGAGGGCTTCGAAGCTGCGCCGGTTCGACTCGCGGCCGACGAAGGCACAAACCCCGGGGTCTGAGGGGAAGCCCCCAGCGTGGCGACCCAGGCGGTGCCGCAAACTGCAAGCGTTTGCAGCCGGAGACCGCCATGCCCCCCGTCGCCTCGCCCCACCAACTCGCGCGCCGCGCCATCGCGCTCGTCCTGGCCGGCGGCCGGGGGTCCCGCTTGAAGCAACTGACCGATTCGCGTGCGAAGCCGGCCGTGTACTTCGGCGGCAAGTTCCGCATCATCGACTTCGCGCTGAGCAACTGCGTGAACAGCGGCATCCGGCGCATCGGCGTCGTCACCCAGTACAAGAGCCATTCGCTGCTGCGCCACATCCAGCGCGGCTGGAGCTTTCTTCGCGCCGAGCTGAACGAGACCGTGGATCTCATGCCCGCCCAGCAGCGCGTGGACGAGGAAAGCTGGTACCGCGGCACGGCCGACGCCGTCTTCCAGAATCTGGACATCGTGCAGAGCACCGGCGCCGAGTACATCGTCGTGCTCGCGGGCGACCACATTTACAAGATGGACTACTCCAGCATGCTGGTGGACCATGCTGCCAGCGGCGCGGGGTGCACGGTGGGTTGCATCGAGGTGCCCAAGGCCGAGGCCAGCGCCTTCGGGGTGATGGCGGTGGACGGTGAGCGTCGCATCACGGCCTTCCAGGAGAAGCCTGCCAACCCGCCCTGCATGCCCGGCAGCGACGACACCTGCCTTGCCAGCATGGGCATCTACATCTTCAATGCCGACTACCTCTACCGCCTGCTGGGGGAGGACCTGGCCGACCCCAGCTCCAGCCACGACTTCGGCAAAGACGTCATTCCCAAGACCGTGTCCGAGGGCCGCGCCGTGGCCCACCCCTTCGGCCTGAGCTGCATCCACAACCCCAACGGCGCGCCGCCCTACTGGCGCGACGTGGGCACGCTGGATGCCTTCTGGGCCGCCAACCTGGACCTCGCCTCCATCAGCCCCGAGCTGGACATCTACGACACCGACTGGCCCATCTGGACCTACCAGCGCCAGCTGCCGCCGGCCAAGTTCATCCCGGACCACAACGGCATGCACGGCATGACGGTCAACACCATCGTCAGCGCGGGCTGCATCGTGTCGGGCTCGCACGTGGTGCAGTCGGTGCTCTTCAACAACGTGCGCATCCGCTCCTTCTGCAACATCCACCAGAGCGTGCTGCTGCCTGGCGTTTCGGTGGGCCGCAACTGCCGGCTGACCAAGGTCATCATCGACCGTGCCTGCGAGATCCCGGATGGTCTTGTTGTGGGCGAGGATGCTGCGTTGGATGCGGCCCGCTTCGAGCGCACGGAGAACGGTGTCGTGCTCATCACCAAGCAGATGCTGGCCCGGCTGTGACCCGCGTTCTCCAGGTCAGCGCGGAGCTCTTCCCGCTGCTCAAGACCGGGGGCCTGGCCGATGTGGCCGGTGCGCTGCCGGCCGCGCTGGCGGCGGCGGGTGCCGAGCCGCGCCTGCTGGTGCCGGGCTTCCCTGCCATCCGGGAGTCGCTGACGAATGAATGCGCCGTGGCCCCGGTGGCCCTGCCTTGGAGCGAGGGTCGGGCCGTGCTGCTGCGCGGGCGCCTGGCGGGTTTCGACACGCCCGTCTATGTGCTGGACGCGCCGGGCCTGTTCGACCGCCCAGGCAACCCCTACGGCGACGCAGCTGGCGTGCCCTACGCGGACAACCACCGTCGCTTTGCCCTGCTGGGCCTGGCTGCGGCTCGTTTGGCCGAAGGTGTGGATGCCGCCTGGCGACCGCAGGTGGTGCATGCCCATGACTGGCATGCCGGTCTGGCTTGTGCGCACATTGCAGCCAGCCGCTCACGCCGGCGCACGGAGGCTCGCACCGTCTTCACCATCCACAACCTTGCGTACCAGGGCCTGTTTCCGGCCGAACAGTTCTGCGACCTTGGCCTGCCGCCGCCGCACTACGCAGTGGAGGGTCTGGAGTTCTACGGCCAGGTGAGCTTCATGAAGGCGGGGCTGCATTTCGCCGACGCGATCACGACGGTCAGCCCGAGCTACGCGCGCGAGATCCAGACGCCCGAGCAGGGCTGCGGCCTGGACGGCCTGCTGCGCCACCGGGCGGCAGACCTGCATGGCATCCTCAACGGCGTCGACTACACCGTCTGGAGCCCTGCCCACGACCGCAGCATTGCGCAGGCCTACTGCATCGACCGCCCCGACGGCAAATCGGACTGCAAGGCGGCCCTGCAGCGCGAATGCGGCCTGGCGGTGAAGGCTGACGCGCCGTTGTTTGGCGTGGTCAGCCGCCTGACCGAGCAGAAGGGCCTGCCGCTGGTGTTGGAGGCCCTGGACGACCTGATCGATGCGGGTGGCCAACTGGTGGTGCTGGGCAGCGGCGACGCGCGCCTGGACGCCGCCTTCACCGATGCAGCTGCGAAACACCCCGGCCAGATCGCCCGCCGCTCCGGCATGGACGAGGGTCTGGCGCACCGCATCTACGCCGGCAGCGATGTGGTGCTGGTGCCCAGCCGCTTTGAGCCGTGCGGCCTGACCCAGCTCTACGGACTCAGCTATGGCGCATTGCCGCTGGTGCACCGCGTGGGTGGCCTGGCCGACACGGTGGTTGACACCTCGCTTGAAGACCTTGCAGCGGGTGCCGCGACCGGCTTTGTCTTCAATGCTTTCACAGGGGAGGCCTACCGCCGTGCGCTGCGACGGGCCTTTGCGCTGTGGAGCCGGCCCGAGTACTGGGCGCGCGTGCGGGCGGCGGCCATGCGCCAGCACTTCGGCTGGGATGCGGCCGCGCAGCGCTACGTGGGCATTTACGCCGGTTTGCTACAGCGCTAGACCGATGACGCCGGCACCGATGAGTGCCGCACCGCCCAGCCGCCAGCCGCGTTCGCGCTCGCCCAGCAGTTGCCCGCCCAGCAGGGCCGCAAACAGCATGGACACCTCGCGGGCCGGTGCCACGCGTGACAGGGGCGCGTCGCGCACCGCCACCAGCACCATGATGTAGGCCGCCGGCCCCAGCACCGCCACGGCCAGGATGCCACGCCACGACCGGCGCACCTCTGGCCAGAAGCTGTGCGTCTGACGCAGCGACACGGGCAATTGCATGGCCACCCGCAGCACGTTGCCGCACCAGTCCAGCAACAGGGGTGACACAGCCAGCACCTTGACCGCATAGCTGTCCACCACTGTGTAGCCGGCGATCAACGTGCCCGTGGCCGCGCCCCAGTAAATGCCATGGCGACGGCGCCGCTCGGATGCCGCGTCGTGCAGCACGCCGCGGCCCATCAGCCGCGGCCCGAGGGTGATGAGCAGGATGCCGCCCACCACGCCCGCCAGACCCAGCACACCGTGCAGGCCCAGGTGCTCCCCCAGCACGACGGTGGCGGCCAGTGCCGACAGCAGCGGCCCGCTCCCGCGCGCCACGGGGTAGACCACGGTGAGATCGCTGGCCCGGTAGCCCGCCACCAGACAGTTGAAGTACAGCAGGTGCACCACCGCGCTGGCCACCACCAGGCTCCAGATCACCGGCGTCCAGTGGGGTACCTCCTGCACGCCGATCCACAGTGCGGCGGGCAACCACACCACCACCACCCCCAGCGCGCAGGTGAGCACGAAATGCGGCCCACCGCCCCACTGTTTGGCGGCGAGGTTCCAGAGCGCGTGGAGCAGGGCGGCGGCGAGGACGAGCGCGAGGGCGTGCGCGGGCATCAGTACATCAGCCGGTCGGGGCGGATGTCGCGCAGGATGGTGGTGGCGATCTCTTCGATGCTCTTGTGCGTGGATGACAGCCAGGAGATGCCGTCCCGCTTCATCATGGCCTCGGCTTCGTTCACCTCGTAGCGGCAGTTCAGCACGTCGGCGTACCTGCTGCCTGGGCGGCGCTCGTTGCGGATGGAGGCCAGACGCTCCGGGTCGATGGTCAGGCCGAAGCACTTGCGCTTGTGCGGCAGCAACGGCGCGGGCAGCTTGCGGCGCTCGAAGTCTTCCGGGATCAGCGGGTAGTTGGCCGCCTTGATACCGTGCTGCATCGCCAGGTACAGCGAGGTGGGCGTCTTGCCACAGCGGCTCACGCCCACCAGGATGACGTCGGCCCGGTCCAGGTTCTTGGCCGACTGGCCGTCGTCATGCGCCAGCGAGAAGTTGATGGCCTCGATGCGGTCGTGGTACTCCTGGCTCTGCGCCACGTTGGAGAAGCGCCCCACCCGGTGGTTGCTCTTGATCCCGAACTCATCTTCCAGCGGCTCGATGAAGGTGCCGAACATGTCCATGACCCGGCCCTGGCAGTGCTCGCGCACGACCTTGAGCACGTCGCGGTTGACGAGCGTGGCGAAGACGATGGGCGTGCAACCCTCGCGCGCGGCCAACTCGTTGATCTCCTGCACCACGACGTGCGCTTTCTCGGCGGTGTCGATGAAGGGGCGGCGCACATGACGCGGCTTGATCTCGAACTGGGCCAGGATGGAGTTACCGAAGGTTTCGGCGGTGATGCCGGTGCCGTCCGAGACGAAATACACGGTTCTGTCGGTCATGGCCAGATGCTCACGAGATCGCGGGGGTGAGGGAAGTCTCCATCATAGAAGCGGCCCCCTCTAGAATCGGCGCCAATTGCTTTGCCCAGCCATGCGCACCCTCTCCACTCGATTCCAAGAACACCCAAGCGGTGGGGTCACGGCCGGTTACGCGCCGTGCCAGGGTGCAGCGGACACAGCCCAGAGTTTTCAACCTCCCGGAGTTTTCCCATGTCTGCTGCACGCTTTGAGGCGACCGCCCTGGTCGTACCGTTTGAGAACCTGAGGATGACCGACGTCGAGGCCGTTGGCGGTAAGAACGCCAGCCTCGGCGAAATGATTTCCCAGCTCTCGGACGCCGGCGTCCGCGTGCCCGGTGGTTTCGCCACCACGGCCCACGCGTTCCGACAGTTTCTGAAGCACGAAGGCCTGGACGCCCGCATCGCGGCGCGCCTGTCCACGCTCAACACCGACGATGTGCGCGCGCTGGCCGAGGCTGGTGCAGAGATTCGCGGCTGGATCGAAAACCAACCCTTCCCAGCGGACTTGGAGGCTGGCGTGCGCGCGTCCTACGCGCAACTGACCGCCGACAACCCCGATGCGACCTTCGCCGTGCGCTCGTCCGCCACGGCCGAAGACCTGCCCGACGCGTCCTTTGCCGGCCAGCAGGAGACCTTCCTGAACGTGCATGGCATCGACGAGGTGCTGCACAAGATGCGCGAGGTGTTCGCCTCGCTCTACAACGACCGTGCCATCAGCTACCGCGTGCACAAGGGCTTCGCCCACGGCGATGTGGCGCTGTCTGCCGGCGTGCAGCGCATGGTGCGCAGCGACCTGGGCTCGGCCGGCGTGATGTTCACCATCGACACCGAGAGCGGCTTCCAGGATGTCGTCTTCATCACCTCCAGCTACGGCTTGGGCGAGACGGTGGTGCAGGGCGCGGTGAACCCGGACGAGTTCTACGTCCACAAGCCGGCGCTGAAGGCCGGCAAGCTGGCCATCATCCGCCGCAATCTGGGTTCCAAGCTGCTGCGCATGGAGTTCGCCACGCCTGAGGAAAAGGCGGCCAGCGGCAAGCTCGTGAAGACCGTGGACACGCTGCCCGAGGCGCGCAACCGCTACTCGCTGAACGACACCGAGGTGACCGAGCTGGCCAAGTACGCGCTCATCATCGAGCAGCACTACGGCCGCGCGATGGACATCGAGTGGGGCCGTGATGGCGTGGACGGCAAGATCTACATCCTGCAGGCCCGCCCCGAGACGGTGAAGAGCCAGGCCGCCGGGCAAGTGGAGCACCACTACAAGCTCAAGGCGCACAGCGCGGTGCTGGCTGAGGGCCGCGCCATCGGCCAGAAGATCGGTACGGGCCCGGTCCGCCTGGTCGACAGCGTCGCCGAGATGGAGCGTGTGCAGCCGGGCGACGTCCTCGTCACCGACATGACCGACCCGAACTGGGAGCCGGTGATGAAGCGCGCCAGCGCCATCGTCACCAACCGCGGCGGCCGCACCTGCCACGCGGCCATCATCGCCCGCGAGCTGGGCATCCCGGCCGTGGTCGGCTGCGGCGACGCGACCGACAAGCTCAAGGACGGCCAGCTGGTGACGGTGGCCTGCTCCGAGGGCGATACCGGCTACATCTACGACGGCCTGCTGGAGACCGAGATCAGCGAGGTGCATCGCGGCGAGCTGCCGTACTGCCCCATCAAGATCATGATGAACGTGGGCAACCCGCAGCTGGCCTTCAACTTCGCGCAGATGCCGTCCGGCGGCGTGGGCCTGGCGCGGCTGGAGTTCATCATCAACAACAACATCGGCGTTCACCCCAAGGCCATCCTGGACTATCCGAACATCGATGCCGACCTGAAGAAGGCCGTCGAGTCGGTGGCCCGCGGTCACGCGTCGCCGCGCGCCTTCTACGTGGACAAGCTGGCCGAAGGCATTGCCACCATTGCCGCCGCGTTCTTCCCGCGTCCGGTCATCGTTCGCCTGAGCGACTTCAAGAGCAACGAGTACCGCAAGCTCATCGGCGGCAGCCGCTACGAGCCGGACGAAGAGAACCCCATGCTGGGCTTCCGTGGTGCCTCGCGCTACATCAGCGGCGAGTTCCAGGATGCGTTCGCGATGGAGTGCGAGGCCTTGAAGCGCGTGCGCAAGGACATGGGCCTGACCAACGTCGAGATCATGGTGCCCTTCGTGCGCACCGTGAAGCAGGCAGAGAAGGTCGTCACCATGCTGGCCGAAAAGGGCCTGAAGCGCGGTGTCGATGGCCTGCGCGTCATCATGATGTGCGAGGTGCCGAGCAACGCCATCCTGGCCGAGCAGTTCCTGGAGCATTTCGATGGCATGTCCATCGGGTCCAACGACCTGACGCAGCTCACGTTGGGCCTGGACCGTGACTCGGGCCTGGAGCAACTGGCCGGTGACTTCGACGAGCGTGACCCCGCCGTGAAGGCCATGATCTCCCGCGCCATCCGTGCCTGCCGCGCCACTGGCAAGTACATCGGCATCTGCGGCCAGGGCCCCAGTGACCACCCCGACTTCGCCGACTGGCTGGCCGAGGAGGGCATCGTTTCCATCTCGCTGAACCCCGACACGGTGATCGAGACGTGGCAGCGCTTGGCTGCGGTGAACTGAGGTTCGCCTGTGCATGCAGGCGGGTTCAGGTCCGGGCCCGCTTGTGCATGTGTGTGAGGCCGTTGGCGAAAGGCTGCCGTTGTCCGGGAGTGTCGGGATGAACTCCATCGGCGTTGCCTGGTGCCGCCGCTGCAGGACGTCCACGCGGATGGCCTCGGACGGGTCGGCGCGCACACCCAGGTGTTCGAGCGGGCGAGGTGGGTCATCGAGTGGCTTGCTCGCCCGTCGCGCCGTCACCTGGCCACCCCAGCCTCGGGGTTGTTGCCCTGACGATCCGCGTAGCGCTTCGCGATGATGGCGGGTGTGAGCCGACTTCACCGCCGCTATGCCCTCTTCGCGCTGAGCTTCGTCGCGCTGGTCGCCTGCCTGGGCCTGGCCGAGCAGCGCGGCATGCCCAAGGCATGGATCGGGTACAGCTTCCTGATTGCCACCGTGGCCGTTTATGCGGTCATCGGCATCCTGTGCCGAACCACCGACCCAGTGGAGTATTTCGTGGCGGGGCGCAGCGTGCCGGCGGTCTACAACGGCATGGCTGCAGGTGCGGACTGGATGAGTGCGGCGAGCTTCATTGGGCTCACCGGCACGCTGTACGCCACGGGTTACGCCGGGCTGGCTTACGTGCTGGGATGGACGGGAGGCTTTTGCCTTGTGGCTTTGTGCATCGCACCGTATTTGCGGCGATTCGGGCAGTACACCTTGGCGGATTTCCTGGCCGAGCGGTTCGAGAGCCGCACTTTGCGCTGGGTGGGGGCCAGCGCGGCCATCTTGGTGTCGTTTGTCTACCTGGTGGCGCAGATCTACGGCGTGGGTCTGATCACCACGCGGTTGACCGGCTTGGGCTTCGAGGTGGGGGTGTTCGTGGGTCTGGGGGGCGTGCTGGTGTGCTCGTTCCTGGGAGGCATGCGCGCGGTGACGTGGACGCAGGTGGCGCAGTACCTGATCATGATCCTGGCTTACCTGGTGCCGGTGATCTGGTTGAGCGTCAAGCAGACCGGCTGGCCCTTGCCCCAGCTGGTGTACGGCCAGCAACTGCACCTGCTCGCCCAGCGCGAGCAGGAACTGATCCGTGACCCGGGTGAACTGCAGGTGCGCGCCATTCACCAGCAGCGGGCCGATGCGGCGTCCTCGCGGTTGGCCGACGTGGCAGGGGCGCTGGCCGAGGAGCAGGCGCATGCGGCTGCGACGGTCGCGGCATTGAAGGCCACCAATGCGCCGCTGGCACAGATTCAGGCGGCCGAGAAGCAGCGAGCCGCCTTGCCGCGCACCCAGTCAGAAGCGGAGGAGCGATGGCGGCGTGAACTGGCCAGTGAAGCGCAACTGGCGCAGCCCCTGTCGGGACTGGCGTCACACACCCAGCCCTTTGCTGGCAACCCGCGAGGCAGCCCGGCGGAGCGGGAGCAAGCCAGCGAATCTCGGCGCAATTTCATGGCCCTGGTGTTGTGTCTGATGGTGGGCACGGCGGGGCTGCCCCATTTGTTGACGCGCTACTACACAACCCCTTCAGTGGCCTCGGCGCGCGAGTCGGTTGCTTGGTCGCTGGTCTTCATCTGCCTGCTTTACGTGACTGCCCCGGCCCTGGCGGTCATGGTCAAGACAGAGGTGTTCAATGACCTCGTGGGCAGCAGCTTCGATCAACTGCCGGCATGGATACGCCAGTGGCAACGCGTCGACCCGACCCTGGTGTCTGCCGTGGACTTGAACGGCGACGGCAGGCTGCAATTGGGCGAACTGCGGCTGCATCCGGATCTGGTCATGCTCGTCGTGCCCGAACTGGGCGGCTTGCCCTATGTCATTTCCGGCATGGTGGCAGCTGGCGGATTGGCAGCTGCCCTGTCCACGGCCGACGGGTTGCTGCTGGCGATCTCCAGTGCGTTGTCCCACGACATCTACTTCAAGGCCATCAACCCGGAGGCCTCACGCACCCGGCGGGTCACCTTGTCCAAGGCGTTGCTGCTGGCTGCTGCTTTGGCGGCGGCGGCGATCGCATCCAGCAGGCCTGCTGACATCCTGGCCGTCGTCACGGCGGCCTTCTCGATTGCTGGGTCCACCTTCTTTCCCGCGCTGGCAGCAGGCGTGTTCTGGCGGCGTGCCAACCGGGCCGGCGCACTGGCGGGCATGCTGACGGGGTTGGGAGTGTGTTTGGCCTACTTTGTGGCGGCACATCCCGTGCTGCGGTCCCTGGTTGGCCTGCCTGGGCCGGCAACGTTGCTGTGGGGCATACAGCCGGCCTCTGCCGGCTTGTTCGGCGTGCCGGCCGGCGCACTGATGCTGGCGGTGGTGAGCCTGATGACCGCCCCGCCGGGGCAACGTCAGCGCGATTTTGTGGACGGATTGCGCCAACCCGGTTAGGCATGGGCCCTGCAGGCCGCTGGTGTTTCCGAATGGGCCGGGCTACAATTGCGGGTTCCCCTTGCCGAATCACGAGTCGACGCTGTGATTCGGCTTCCTCAGCCCGGGCTCATCCGGGCTGGAATCCACAAGGAGCATTCATGCGTCACTATGAAATCGTTCTGCTGATCCATCCGGATCAAAGCGAACAGGTTCCGGCCATGCTGGAGCGCTACAAGGGCCTGATCACCGCTGGCGGTGGTGCCGTGCATCGCGTCGAGGACTGGGGCCGCCGCCAGATGGCTTACCTGATCCAGAAGCTTGCCAAGGCCCACTACCTGTGCCTGAACATCGAGTGCAGCAAAGAAGTCCTGGCTGAGCTCGAAACCGGCTTCCGCTTCAACGACGCCGTGCTGCGCCACCTGACCGTGGTGCAAGACAAGGCCATCACGACCCCCTCGGTCATGATGAAGGCCGTCGAGCGCGAAGAAGCACGCAAGGCGCCGCAACAAGAAGCGGCCTGAGCGCAGGTCATCGCTGAAGAATCAGGTTTCTCAAGCAGCGTGCTGAAGGTGTGAATCAACTTCACCTGCAGGCGCAGATCCAGCAACTCGGACAAATTCGCTACACACCTGCCGGGCTGATGGCCCTGGACGCCGGCCTCAAGGCCGAGTCTGAAGTCATCGAAGCCGGCAAGCCGCGCAAAGTCTCCCTGGAGATCAAGGCGGTGGCGGTGGGCGAGGTGGCCAAGCAGTTGCAGGCGTTGGGAGTCGGTGGTGTCGCGGTTTTTCGCGGCTTCCTGACCCACCAGCGCAACGGTCGGGGTTTCATCGCCCACGTCACCGTGATCGAACCCGCTGCTGCTGAGCCTGGCAAGTTTTGAATCCGGATAGATTTAACAGAGGTCCTCTATGCCCCCGCCACGTGGTAAAGGTCGCTTCTCCAAAGACAAGAAGCCCAAGCGCAACCAACAATCGTTGCTGTTCCGTCGCAAGCGTTTCTGCCGCTTCACCGTCGCCGGTGTCGAGCAGATCGACTACAAGGACATCGACACCCTGCGCGATTTCGTCTCCGAAAACGGCAAGATCACGCCCGCTCGCCTGACCGGCACGCGCGCTTTCTTCCAGCGTCAGCTGACGGTTGCCATCAAGCGCGCGCGCTTCCTGGCCCTGCTGCCGTACAGCGACCAGCACAAGGTCTAAGGAGCTGACGACATGCAAGTGATCCTGCTCGAAAAAGTGGCCAACCTTGGCAACCTCGGCGACGTCGTCAAGGTCAAGGACGGGTACGCCCGCAACTTCCTGATCCCGACCAAGCAGGCGCGCCGCGCCACCGAGGCCGCGATCAAGGAATTCGAAGCCCGCCGCGCTGAGCTCGAAAAGGCTGCCGCTGAGAAGCTGGCCGCCGCTCAGAAGCTGGGTGAAGCCCTGGCTGGCAAGACCGTGCGCATCGCCCAGAAGGCCGGTGTGGACGGCCGCCTGTTCGGTTCTGTCACCAACGCCGACATCGCTGATGCGCTGACCAAGCTGGGTTCTGCCATTGCCAAGTCGCAAGTGCGCCTGCCCACCGGCCCGCTGAAGACCGTGGGTGAGTTCCCGGTGAGCGTGGCTGCCCACACAGACGTGGTCGTCGAGATCACCGTCCACGTGGTTGCCGAAGCGGAATAAACGCTTCCCCTGATGTGCGGCGACGTCGAGTCGCCGCAATATCGAACGAAGGCCGATACCCTCAGGGTTTCGGCCTTCGGTTTTTTCTGCACCAAGTTTTCCCGCGCCGTTCACCGGTTGCCCCCCATCCGTTCACAGCTTTATCCACAGGCATGTCCGCGATCTTTCCCGCTTCTCCCTCCGCTGCGCCGATTGACGACGAAGTGGCCCGGCTGCGAGTGCCGCCGCACTCTGTTGAAGCCGAGCAGAGCGTGCTGGGGGGGCTGTTGATCGACAACTCAGCCTGGGACAAAGCCGCAGACTTGTTGACCGAAAGCGATTTCTATCGCTTCGAGCACAAGCATGTGTACACGGCCGTCGGCAAGCTCATCAACGCCGGCAAGCCGGCCGACGTGGTCACGGTTTTTGACGAGCTCACGTCGTTGGGCCGCGCGGAAGAGTGTGGTGGGCTGCGCTACCTGAATGCACTTGCCCAGAGCGTGCCCAGCGCGGCCAACCTGCGCCGCTACGCCGAGATCGTTCGCGAGCGCTCCATCCTTCGCAAGCTGGTGGCAACGTCTGACGAGATTGCGACGGCGGCCATGAACCCGCAGGGCCGTGCCGTCACGCAGATCCTGGATGAGGCCGAGGGCAAGATCTTTCGCATCGGCGAGGAGGGCTCGCGCAGCAAGCAGGGCTTCCAGGCCATCGACAACCTGATGATCGCGTTGATGGACCGCGTCAATGAACTGGCCGAGGCTGGCCATCAGGACGTCACCGGCGTTCGCACCGGCTTCTACGACCTGGACCGCCAGACCGCTGGACTGCAGCCCGGCGACCTCATCGTGCTGGCCGCGCGCCCGTCGATGGGCAAGACGGCGTTCGCGGTGAACATCGCCGAGAACGTGGCCATCAACGAAGGCCTGCCGGTCGTCATCTACTCGATGGAAATGGGCGCCGCTCAGCTCGCCCTGCGGATGGTGGGCTCCATCGGCCGCATCGACCAGAGCCACCTGCGCACGGGCCAGTTGAAGGACGACGAGTGGGGCCGCCTGGCGGAAGCCGTCGACAAGCTCGGCAAGTCCAGCATTTTCATCGACGAGAGCCCGGGCCTGAGCCCGTCCGAAGTGCGCGCCCGTGCGCGCCGCCAGGCCCGCATCTGCGGCCAGCTCGGTCTGATCGTCATCGACTACCTGCAGTTGATGAGCGGCAACGGCGGCGGCAGCGAGGAAAACCGGGCGACGGTGCTCGGCGAGATCTCGCGGGGGCTGAAAGCGCTGGCCAAGGAGTTGAAGTGCCCGGTCATTGCGCTCTCGCAGCTGAACCGTTCCGTGGAGCAGCGGCCTGACAAGCGGCCCATGATGTCCGACCTGCGTGAATCCGGCGCCATCGAGCAGGACGCCGACATCATCATGTTCATCTACCGTGACGAGTACTACACCAAGGACGAGTGCAAAGAGCCTGGGGTGGCGGAGATCATCATTGCGAAACAGCGTAATGGCCCGGTGGGGACGGTGAAGCTGGCGTTCCAGCGGATGCACACCAAGTTCGAAAACCTTGCCCCCGGCTATGTGGGGGCACAGCGGGACGAATACTGAGCGCGGGTCAGCTGCGTGCGGTGGCGAGTGATTGCCGGCCTGAGGGGGGCCGATGGGGTCTGTTCATCGGGTCGATTGCTGTATATATTTACAGCATGCCTCGAGCACCTTTGCCATCCCGCCAACGCATGGCTGCGGCCCAGTCAGCATGGGTCCCTGTTGCATCCATCAAGGGTCGAGGCGCGGCAACCGCTATCGCTCACCGTTTCGAGTCCTGCATGCGCGAGCAGTACGACGACGGCTGGGGCTCGCTGGAGCAATCCGCCGTCGAAGAGCACGTGCCGCCAGCCACGCAGGTGGTGGAGGAGCACGCGAAGAAGATCGTCAGCAGCAACCAGTCGCCGGACATCTCCTTCGACTACTCCATCAATCCCTACCGGGGCTGTGAGCACGGCTGCATCTATTGCTTCGCGAGGCCCACACACAGCTACCTGAACCTGTCGCCTGGGCTGGACTTCGAGACCCGCATCGTCGCCAAGGTCAATGCGGCAGAGCGGCTGCGGGAGACGTTGGCCGGTGCCCGCTACGAAGCGCGCTCGCTGGTGCTGGGCACCGCCACGGACGCTTATCAGCCCGTGGAGCGGAAGCTGGGCATCACGAGGCGCGTCATCGAGGTGCTGGCCGAGTGCAGCCACCCGTTCTCGGTGGTCACCAAGAGCAGCGGCATCGAACGGGACCTGGATCTGCTGGTGCCGATGGCTGCACAGGGGCTGGTGTCGGCCTACCTGTCGGTCACCACGCTGGACAATGACCTCGCCCGCATCCTGGAACCTCGTGCGGCCGCCCCGGCAAGACGGTTGCGCACGATCAGGGCCCTGGCGGAGGCCGGCGTGCCCGTGGGCGTGAGCGTGTCGCCCATCATCCCGTTCATCAACGAGCCGGAGTTGGAGCACATCCTGGAGGCGGCTGCCGAGGCCGGTGCCTGCAGCGCCTTCAGCATCCGGGTGCGGCTGCCCTGGGAGGTGAACCCGCTGTTCCAGGACTGGCTGCAACGCCATTTCCCCGACCGGGCTGAGCGCGTGATGGCCCGCATCCGCGACCTTCGCGGCGGCAAGGACAACGACGCTCGCTTCGGCTCGCGCATGACGGGCGAGGGCATCTGGGCCGATCTGCTGCGATCGCGCCTGCATCGGGCCGCAGCCCGGTTTGGTCTGCGCACCGAGCGCCTGCCGGTGCAGCTGGCGCACTTCAGGCCACCACGCAAGCCCTCCGCCCAGGCCGACTTGTTCTGAGACCTCAGCTCCGCCGTTGTGCGGGCTCGCTGCTAGCGTCTGCAGCCGGCGAGCAAGTCCCACTCGGGCTTGTAGACGTCTGCGCGTGCGCCCACCCATCCCATGACGGTGTGGAACAGGTGCTCATGCGATGCGGGCTTGTCGCGCAGCGCCTGTGCACAGCCAGGCTTGAGCGAGGTGGCGAGTGCGCCACTCTCGGGCAGCCAGAACACCAAGGGCACGTGCGTTTGCTCCTGGGGCGCGATGGCATAGGGCATTCCATGCAGGTACAGGCCGTTTTCGCCGAGGGACTCGCCGTGGTCCGACACATAGAGCATGCCGGCATCGAAGCGCGGCGCCTGGGTCTGCAGCCACGCCACGGCATCGGCCAGCAGTCGGTCGGTGGTAGCGATGGTGTTGTCATAAGCATTCACCACCTGCTCACGCGGGCACTGCTGTAACTCGTTGCTGAGGCACTCCGGCACGAAGCGTTTGAGGTTGGGCGGCGAGCGCTTGAAATACGCCGGACCGTGGCTGCCCATCTGGTGCATCACCAGCACCAGGCCTCGCGCCAGGCGCTTGGTGTCTAGCCCTGCGATCCGGCGGTCCAATTCGTGCAGCAGTGCGGTATCGAAACATTCGTCGCCAGGGCACATCCCGTCCGGCAGTGGCGTGGCGCCTTCAGGCAGTGCGGCCGTGAAGCTGTTGGGCACACGGTCACACAGGCCCTTGCAGCCGCTCTGGTTGTCCAGCCACAGCACCGCCAGGCCCGCCCGTTGCAACACGTCGAGCAGGTTCTCCTGGGGCTTGCTTGCGTCGAAGGTCGTGCGGCTCTGCGGTGCCAACATGCAGGGCAGGGACGCCGCAGTGGCTGTGCCGCAGGACGTGACCCGGCGAAGGCTGATCAATTCACTGGCGGGCAGTCTGGCCAGTTCCGGGTTGGTGGGGCGCGTGTAGCCGTTGAGGCTGAAGTTCATGGCCCGTGCGGTTTCTCCGATGACGAGCAGGAGCAGCGGCGGTTTGGCTCCTGCCGTGCGAGGCAGCATCCGGGCATCGGCGCCGATAACGGCCAGCGGGCCTGTCGGGCCCGACAGGCTGTGCACCACCACGGACCCGACAGAGACGAGCGCGTTCAGCGGCGTCACCATGTAGCGCATGCTTTTGTGGTTGCGCATCGTGGATGACAGCGTGGCGAACACGCTGAGCGCGAGCAGCACCGTGACGATCGCACCCAGGCCAGACGCAGCCAGGTTGCCGACCAGCCGTTGGCCCAAGGTCTGATGCGGGGGCTTGGGACGGCTCATCAGCCACCAAGCGGGCAGGGCACCCAGCAACAGCAAGCTGACAAGCAGCCGCCAGCTCAACAGGTCGCGTGTTTCTCTGACGTCCGTCTGCGTCATGTTCACGACCATGGTGGGATCGAAAACGATGCCGTAGGTGCCGATGAAATACGCGAGCGCTGCCGCTGTCAGCAGCAGAAACGTCAGGACACCCTTGACGAGCCGGGGCCAGGCGACAAGACTCAACACGGCTCCGGTGGCTGCAATCGTCATGGCCGCGAAGGCCAGTACGAAGCCAAACCCGACGCCCGGTGTGGATTGCAACTGCCTCCAAAGCGGCCAGTTGGTCATCAGGCCCATCCATGTGGCCACGCACCATACCTGCGTCAGGGGGTGCGAGGTGTCAGGCTGGAACCAGGCCAGCAAGTGCTTGGGCAGGGACATGGGATCTGCAGAACGGTCGGCGGCGCGCATTCTCGCGTGCTGCGCCGAAGATCAGGCCGTGCCGGTGTGCGGCTTATGGGCCTCTGGTTCAGGCCGCGACTGGAGTCACAGGCGCCCGCAGCGCGATGCCTCCTGCCGAATGGGCCTTGGTGGTGCTGCTCGCCATCGGTTTGACGAAGCGGGCATGCAAGGCGTCAATCTGCTCGGCCAGTTCAGCGGCGCTGTCGATCTTCTCGGCATGCCGTTTCAACACAAGGTTGGCCATGTCGATGAGTTTGGCGTTCCGGGTTCTCTCGCCTTGTTGAATCAGCAGCTCGACGGCCACCTTCGCACTGCCCCGCAGCGAATGGCGCATGGCTGTCTCCGCCACGTTGAAGATCTGCTGGTGGCACTCGCGGAACTGGTCAGCCGCTGCTGGGTGGGTTTCGGTCATGGCCACGAGGATGGCCGTGCTCGCCTTGGTGGCGCAGTGCCGCATGCCCAGCCCATACAAGGTGGGCATCATCTCTTCGAGTTCCACCTCCTGGCTGGACAGACGGATCCACAGGGCCGTCAGCAGAGAGGCAGCCTCCAGATCGAAGTTGCCTTCGTGCGCATGAGATGTGAATTCCCGGGCCACGACCATGGCCTGGCCCACACGACGTTCCAGCAGAAAGGCCAGCCCCTGGAACACGAGGTTGAAACGCTGCAAGCGAATCGATCCGGGTGCGCGCTCCATCGCTGCGGCCAGCGAGTCGTGGGCGTATTTGAAACCCTTGAGGTCCTTGTTGTCGAAGCGCATCACCCCAATGAGCACGAGGCTGAGCATGTCGAAGAGCTTGGAACGCAGACCTTGCGACATGGCGCGCTCCAGCATGCGCAAGGCTTCAACGCGTTCGCCGGCATAGAAACCCAGGGCGCCGCAACGTTGCAGCCGCAGCAGGCAGCCGGGTGTGAGCGTGGCTGCTGTCTGGTAAGTCTTGAGCGCTTCGGTCAGTTCGCCCTGCTCCATCTGCACGTGCCCCATCAGGTCGTGCGAATCCGCGTAGTCGGGCAGTTCGCCAATGAGGTTATCAAGCGTGCGACGCGCCTTCTGCAGGTTGCCACCGGCCACCTCGGTCCGGGCAACACCCAGGCGCGCCCAGGGCACGGTCTTGGCAGCAATGATGGCTTCGTAGAGTTGCCGGGCTTCATCGAAGCGCTTGAGCCGCAACAGCAACTCGGCACCGATGCGGGCGGCATAGAGCCAGTACTTGCCCTTGGCCTCAAAGCGGGCCATGCACAAATCGGCTGCCGTCTCGAAGTCCTGGTTTTCGACGGCTTCGAAAATGTCCTTGAGGATGCGCTTGCGCAGCCGGGCACTGGCCAGGCGCTCGGCCAGGTTGGCGCTGGTGTAGGGCTTGATGAGGTAGGCGTCCAGCGCGGCTTCCGCCGCCTCGGCCACCTTGGCGTAGGTGGCCTCGCTGGTCACCATCACGAAGACGGTGGAGTAGGGCAGCAGGCCCTCGCGGCGCAACTCGTCGAGCAGGTCCTGCCCGGAGGTGTCGCTCATGTCGAAGTGATAGTCGCACAGGACGATGTCGTAGGTCTGGTGCTCCAGCATCACCCGTGCGTCCTTGACACGGGGTGTCTGGCGCACAGTGCCCACGCCAAGGTCCCGCAACTGGGCAGCCATCAGGCTGCGCGAGTTGGCGTTGCTGTCGATGATCAGCGCCGATGCGTCCTGGATGGTGTCGTCCATCAGGAACATGCAGCCTCCCTCCTCGGCATGAGGCCGTGGACTGTGAGCAGAGGCTGCCAGGGTGAGATCACTTATGGGTCTTCGGGTTGACGGGCGATCAACTTTAGGTGGTCTTTGACAAGGATGGTGGGATGGTTTACGCGCGCTGCGGTCTCGAGCCGTGACTTTCGGCGCAGGCCTGACTCGGGGCTGGGGCCGGCCCAGCGTGAAAAAGCCGCGAGGCCCGAAACGGGCGTCGCGGCTGTGCGTGCCGGGGAACGCGTTTACTTGAACAGGTCTTTGACCCGGTCCGTCCAGGTCTTGGCATTGGGCGAGTGCTTCTCACCGCCTTTCTTGAGCGACTCGTCCAGCTCCTTGAGCAGCTTCTTCTGATGCTCGGTGAGCTTGACGGGCGTCTCGATGGCGATGTGGCAGTACAGGTCGCCCGGGTAGCTGGAGCGCACACCCTTGATGCCCTTGCCACGCAGGCGGAAGGTCTTGCCGTGCTGTGTGCCCTCGGGCAGCTCGATCTCGGCCTTGCCGCCCAGCGTGGGCACCTCGATCGAGCCGCCGAGCGCGGCCGTGGTCAGGCCCACCGGCACCGTGCAGTGCAGGTCGTCGCCGTCGCGCTCGAAGATGTCGTGCTGCTTGACGCGGATCTCGATGTACAGGTCGCCCGGCGGGCCGCCATTGCTGCCCGGTTCGCCGTTGCCGCTGGAGCGGATGCGCATGCCTTCGCCGATGCCGGCGGGGATCTT
>JBBIVU010000018.1:0-23880 GCA_037439585.1 Roseateles sp.
CGGCGCTGCTGCTGGCGCCGCTGATCGTGGGGGCGATGGGTGCGGCGTTCGAGCGGCTGGCGCTGCGCCGGGTGCACAAGTTCGGCCATGTGCCTGAGCTGCTCATCACCTTCGGCCTGTCCTACGTGGTGCTGGAGCTGGTGCAGCTGGTGTGGGGGCGCACCGCCGTGCCGTTCACGCCACCCGAGGCGCTGCAGGGTTCGGCGTTCACCATCATCTCGTCACCCGCCCAGGGGCTGTCGTTCGCGCTGGGCAAGGCGGCGCCGGAGCTTTGTGCCGCAGCGCTGTGCTCCACGTTTCCGTTGACGCGTGCCTTCATGATGCTCGTGGCGCTGCTGATGCTGCTGGGCCTGTGGCTGCTGCTGACGCGCACGCGGGTGGGCCTCGTCATCCAGGCCTCGCTGACCCACCCCGAGATGGTCGAGGCCCTGGGCCACAACGTGCCGCGTGTGCTGATGCTGGTGTTCGGCAGCGGCTGCGCGCTGGCCGCTTTGGCCGGCGTCATCGGCGGCATCACCTTCGTGACCGAGCCCAACATGGCGGCCATTGTCGGTTCCATCATCTTCGTGGTGGTGGTGGTGGGCGGCATCGGTTCGCTGGCAGGGGCCTTCGTCGGCTCCATCGTCATCGGCCTGCTGCAGACGCTGCCCCTCACGGTGGACGCCTCGCTGGCTTCGGCGCTCACCTCGCTGGGCCTGACCGTCACGCCCGACACGCCGGGTTACCCGGTGCTGCGCCTGGCGCTGAAGGACGTGGCCCAGATCCTGCCCTACCTGCTGATGGTGCTGATCCTCATCTTCCGGCCCAAGGGCCTCCTGGGAACCCGGGAGGATTGACGTGATGGCCACCCACAAGGAATTCCACTTCAAGCCCTACAACGTCGGGCGCTGGATCGTCTGGGGGGCGTTCGCGCTGATCCTGTTCGTCGCGCCGCGCATCTGGACGAGCGGCCTGTCGCAGACCATGCTCACCCAGATGGGCATCGGCGTCATCGCCTGCCTGGCCTACAACATCCTGCTGGGCCAGGGCGGCATGCTGAGCTTCGGTCACGCCGTCTACAGCGGCATGGGCGCGTTCCTGGCCATCCACGCGCTGAACATGGTGGGCGCGGGCATGCTGGGCCTGCCTGTCAGCCTGATTCCGCTGGTCGGCGGCGCAGCCGGCCTGCTTTTTGCCGCCTTGCTGGGCTATGTGTCCACCAAGAAGGCGGGCACGCCCTTCGCGATGATCACGCTGGGCGTCGGCGAGCTGGTGTTCGCGCTGGCCCTGATGCTGCCGGAGTTTTCGGGCGGGGAGGGCGGTGTGTCCAGCAACCGGGTCATCGGGCAGCCGGTCATGGGCGTCAGCTTTGGCCCGCAGATCCAGGTCTACTACCTGGTGGCCGTCTACTGCTTCATCTGCACGGCGGCCATGTTCGCGCTGACGCGCACGCCGCTGGGGCGCATGTTGAACGCCGTGCGAGACAACCCCGAGCGGGTGGAGTTCGTCGGCTATGACACGCACTGGGTGCGCTTCCTGGCCTTTGCCATCTCGGGCTTCTTTGCCGGCGTGGCAGGGGGGCTGGGCGCCATCAACACCGAGATCGTCAACGGCGAGGTGCTGCACGCCTCGCGTTCGGGGGCCTACCTGCTGTTCACGTTCCTGGGCGGCGCGACGTTCTTCTTCGGCCCCATCATCGGGGCGGTGCTGATGGTGTTCTGCGGCGTGCTGCTGTCGGAGCTCACCAAGGCGTGGCTGCTGTACCTGGGCCTCATCTTCCTGTTCATGGTGATGTACGCGCCGGGGGGCTTTGCCAGCCTGATCCTGATGAACCTGCGCGTGGCCGCCTTCGGCCGGTTGAAGGCGCTCTGGACCTCGTACCTGGCGCTGGCCGGTACGGCGCTGGCAGCGCTGTTGGGTGTGGCCACCATGATCGAGATGGTCTACCACCGCCAGCTCAACGAAGCGATGGGCCCGGAGTTGCGCTTCATGGGCGCCACGCTCAACAGCGCGGGTCTGGATGCCTGGTTCGGCTCGGGTTTGCTCATCGCGGTGGGCGCTGCGCTGTTCGAGCTGGTGCGCCGCCAGTACGTGCATGAGTGGGGCGAGATTCAGGAAGACATCGAGAAAGAAATCAAGCGGAGGGAAGCGCTTTGACCGCATCCACCCATGCACTGGAGCTGCGCGATGTGCGCAAGAGCTTCGGCAAGAGCGAAATCATCCGCGGCGCCAACCTGGCGGTGAAGGCCGGCGAGCGCGTGGCCATCATTGGCCCCAACGGCGCAGGCAAGAGCACGCTGTTCAACCTCATCAGCGGGCGCTTTGCACCCACCTCCGGTGAGATCCACCTGCACGGCAGCCGCATCGACGGCCGCAAGCCCTACGAGATCAACCGCCAGGGCCTGTCGCGCAGCTTCCAGGTGTCCAACCTGTTCACGCGTCTGAGCGTGTTCGAGAACATCCGCTGCGCCGTGCTGTGGAGCCTGGGCCACCGCTATGCGTTCTGGAAGTTCCTGGCAGATCTTGACGACGCCAACGACCGTGCCGAGCAGATCCTGGAAATGATCAAGCTCGACAAGCGCCGCGACGTGCTCGCCATGAACCTCACCTACGCCGAGGCGCGGGCGCTCGAGATCGGCATCACCATCGCGGGCGGCTCCAGCGTCATCCTGCTGGACGAGCCCACTGCAGGCATGAGCAAGAGCGAGACCAAGCGCTTCATCCAGCTCATCCGCGAGGTCACCGAGGGCAAGACCCTGCTGACGGTGGAGCACGACATGGGCGTGGTGTTCGGCCTGGCCGACAAGATTGCGGTGCTGGTCTACGGCGAGGTGATTGCCTTCGACACGCCCGACGCGGTACGCGCCAACGCGCGCGTGCAGGAGGCCTACCTCGGCTCGGTGCTGGCAGAAACACAGGCGGCGGCATGACTCAAGGACGACTCCTGCAGTTGGACAACGTCCACGCGTTCTACGGCAAGAGCCACGTGCTGCATGGTGTGACCATGCAAGTGCGCCCAGGCGAAATCGTCAGCTTGCTGGGCCGCAACGGGGCCGGCCGCTCCACCACGGTCAAGGCCGTCATGGGGCAGGTGGACGCCAAAGGCTCGGTCAGGTTCGGCGACACCGAGCTCGTGGGGCGCAAGGCCTATGAGATCGCCCACCTGGGTGTGGGCTGCGTGCCCGAGAACCGCGACATCTTTCCCAAGCTCACCGTGCACCAGAACCTGATGCTGGGGCAGAAGAGCGGGGCCAAAAACCCACGCTGGGGCTTCGAGGACATGTACCGCATGTTCCCGCGCCTGCGCGAGCGCCAGCACACCGAAGCCGGCGTGCTCTCCGGTGGTGAGCAGCAGATGCTCACCCTGTGCCGCACCCTGATGGGTGACCCGGACCTCATCATGATCGACGAGCCCACCGAGGGCCTGGCGCCCAAGATCGTCGAGCTGGTGGCGGAGTACCTGAAGGAGCTCAAGAAGCGCGGCCTGGGTGTGCTGCTGGTGGAGCAGAAGCTGGCCATCGCGCTGGAAATTTCCGAGCGCTGCTACGTGATGGGCCACGGCCGCATCGTGTTCGAGGGCACACCGGCCGAGTTGCGTGCCAACGCCTACATCCGCAAGGAGTGGCTGGAGGTCTGAGGCGGCCGGTATTGCCACGCATTTCCCGTATGGGGAGTGGCCGGCTCGGAGCGAGCCCGGGGCTTGTCAGCGCTGCTTGAGGGCCAGGTCGCGCCGCGCCGCTTCCGCCAGCTCGGCGCCCGTGCGGCCGCACTCGGGGAACGTGGCCAGGCCCAAGCTGATGCCGATGTACATGCGGCCCTCATCCACGCTGTAGGCCCCGGTCAATGCGTGCTTGAGGCGCTGTTCCAACAGCCGCGCCTCCTCGGCGCCTGCCGCCTTCAGCAGCACGGCGAAGCCTTGCTGGCCCACCTGCACCACCTCGTCGGTGCTGCGCACCCGGTGGCGCAGGCGCTGGCCGGCGGCCTGCAGCAGCGCGTCGTTCAGTTCGAACGGGGCGCTGGCCTCCGGGCCGGGCAGCACATCCAGTTCCAGCCAGAGCATGGTCATGCGCTCGCCCACGCGCCGGCACTGCGCCAGTTGCCGCGCCAACTGCATGCCCAGCGCTGCGAAGGAGGCCACCTGGGGCAACGGCTCTGCCCCGGTGCTGTGGCGCGCGGCGTGGGTTGTGGAGGTGTCGGCGATCAGGGCAGGCTGCATCGTGCGGCTGGAGCAGTTCTGGCGGTGCCGAGCCCGGCCCGGGCACGGCGTCTGAGGTGAGGACCAGATCACCCCCTCGCCCCGGCTCGTACCGGCCTCCCTGGTGCGTCAAGACAAACTGATCCTCTCTTCTCAAAACGGCCTGCTGCCGGGCAACCCGACATTGCCCGCCAAAAAAGTTTCGGGCCGTGCTGCGTCTTTGCACTCCCCTGGGCAGCGGCGGCCCATGCCAGCCGTTAGAGTCCCTCCGGTGCAAGAAATCACCCAATTGCTGCAGGCAGCCCAGGCGGGGGACCGTGCCGCAGCGGATCAAGTCGTGTCGCGGCTGTATGCCGACCTCCAGCGCCTGGCGCGCAGCCACATGCGGCGCTCCGGTGACCTCACCCTGCTCGACACGCAGGCCCTGGTGCACGAGGCCTGGCTGCGGCTCGGCGGCGTGCCCCAGGCCAACTTCCCGGACCGGGGCCATTTCCTGGCCTACGTGGCGCGTGCCATGCGCAGCGTGGTGATCGACCTGGTGCGTGCCCGGCAGGCCGAGCGGCGGGGTGGCGGCGTGGCGGAGCTGACGTTGAACACGGCGGTGGCCGAACTGCTGCCCCAGGGCGAAGACCATGTGCTGCGCGTGCACGAGGCACTGGACGAACTCGCCGCGCTGGAGCCTCGCCTGGCCCAGGTGGTGGAGATGCGCTACTTCGGCGGCCTGCTGGAGTCGGAGATCGCCCAGTCCCTTGGCGTGACCGAACGCACCGTGCAGCGTGACTGGCAAAAAGCCAAAATTTTTCTTGCGATGAGCCTGAAGGCATGACCCCTGCCGTGAAGCAACGCTGGCTGGCCTTGAGCCCGCTGCTGGACGAACTGCTGGACCTGGACGCCACCGCCCGTGCGCAGCGGTTGGACGAGCTGGCCGCCCAGGACCCGGTGCTGGCCAGTGAATTGCGCGGCCTGCTGCAGCAGGAGGAAACGGTGGGCGCTCCGGGCCTGCTGGACCAGCCTGTGGCCGAGGCCCTGCGCATGGCCCCGCCGCCGGCGTCCATCGAGGTGGCTGGCCAGGCCATCGGCCCCTACCGCTTGGAGCGCGAGCTGGGGCAGGGCGGCATGGGCAGCGTCTGGACGGCACAGCGCGCCGACGGCCGCTTCGAAGGCCGCGTGGCGGTCAAGTTCCTCAAGGCCGGCCTGTTCGCGGCGGGCGATGCGGGCCGCTTCGCCCGTGAGGGGCAGATCCTCGCCCGCTTGGCCCACCCGCACATCGCACGCCTGCTGGACGCCGGCGTGGAGCGGGGCCAGCCCTACCTGGTGCTGGAGTTCGTGGACGGCCAGCCCCTCGACGCGTGGTGCCGCGAGCAGGGGCTGGGCATCGAGGCGCGCGTGCGGCTCTTCCTGGACGTGCTGGCCGCCGTGGGCCATGCCCACACCCGCCTCATCCTGCACCGCGACCTCAAGCCCAGCAACATCCTCGTCACGCGCGACGGCGAGGTGAAGCTGCTGGACTTCGGCATTGCCAAATTGCTGGACGACGCTGGCCAGGGCGGTGCGAGCACCGAATTGACCCAACTCGCCGGCCACGCCTACACGCCGCAGTACGCCGCGCCCGAGCAGGTGCAGCAGACCGAAGTGACCACCGCCACCGACGTCTACGCGCTGGGCGTGCTGCTGTACCAGTTGCTGGGCGGTGGCCACCCCACAGCGGCCGAGACGCAGATGCGGCTGGACCTGCTCAAGGCGGTGGTGGAGCAGGTGCCGCGTCGGCTGTCGGAGGCCGCTCAGCACGGTGATGACCCGCAGCTGGCGCGCCAGGCCCGCCAGCTGCGCGGCGACCTGGACACCATCGTCGCCAAGGCGCTGAAAAAACTGCCGGCCGAGCGCTACGCCAACGCGCAGGCTTTGGCCGACGACCTGCAGCGCTGGCTGGCGCACGAGCCCATCAGCGCGCGCCCGGACAGCCGGCTCTACGTGCTGGGCCGCTTCGTGCGCCGGCACCGCCTGGCCGTGGCAGCGGGCACGGCGGCGTTGCTGCTGCTGATGGCCTCCACCGCCACCAGCCTGCTGCAGGCCCGCCGCGCAGAAGCCGCCGAGCAGCAGGCCCAGGCCCGGCGCCAGCAGGCCGAAGACCTGCTCAGCTACATGCTGGGCGACTTTGCCGACAAGCTGCGCCCGATAGGCCGGCTGGAGTTGCTGGACAGCGTGGGCAGCAAGGCGCTCGCCTTCCTGGCCCAGGAGCCCGACGCCGCAGCCGCCGCACGCCTGCAGCAGGGCAAGGCGCTGACGGTCATCGGCGAGGTGCGTGTGTCCAAACGTGAGCTGGAGGCGGCCCTGGAGCCGCTGCAGGCGGCCAACGCGCTGCTGCAGGGTGACCCGCCTTCGCCGGACAAGGTGGCCGAATGGCGCAAGGCGCAGGGGGCCGCCGCCTTCTGGCTGGGCCATGTGCACTACGCCCAGCGCAAGTTCGAGCCCGCCCAGCAGGCCTGGCAGCGCTACCGGGCCCTGAGCGAACAGTGGCTGCAGGCCCTGCCGCAGGACAGCCAGGCCCGGGTCGAACTGTCGTACGCCGAGAACAGCCTGGGATCGCTGGCGCTGGCCCAGGGGCGCCTGCCCGAGGCGGAGCGGGCCTTTCGGCAGTCGATGGCGCTCAAGGAGCAGGTGCTGAAGGAACGGCCTGATGACGCCACGCTGCAGGGCGACTGGGCCGACAGCGCCAGCTGGCTGGGCACGGCGCTCAGCCGTTCGGGCCGCTACCGGGGCGCCATCGCGCTGTTCGAAACTGCGCTCTCCCGCGTGCTGGCCTTGCGCGACGCCCACCCTGACGACCTGCGCTGGTTGAGTCATGAGGTGAACTTCCGCTTCTTCCTGGGCATGGCGCTGCACGAGCTGGGCGACCCGCGCGCGTCTGCCCAGCAGCAGCAGGCCGAGGCCGAGGCGCAGACCTTGACCCAGGGCGATCCCGCCAACCGCACCTGGGCCTTGATGGCGATCGAGGCCAGTGCCGAGCGGCTCCGGCAGCCGGGCAGTGAGGCTTCAGCCCGGGCGCGGCAGGCCCAGGCGCTGCTCGCTCGGATCGATGGGCTGCGGCCCGGCAAGGGGCCGCTGGACACTTGGCTGCCGCGGGTGGTCAAGCTGCTGGAGCTGACCCTGCCGGCCGACTGCCGTGCCGAGCAGTGCCGTGCGCTGGATGAGCCCCTGGCCCGTGCCGAAGAACGCCTGGCTGCTGCCATGCCGCGCAGCCCGGGCAACCAGCAGTTGCTGAACGCCCGCGTCATGCTGGCCCAGATGCGCGCTGGGCTGGTGCAGGCCGATCCGACGGCGGCGCGCGAGCAATGCCAGCGCGCCGCCGATCTGCTGGCCGGGCAGGGTGGCTGGATGCAGGTGCACGCCGAACTGACGCGGCGCTGGGTGCGCGTGCAGGAATGCCTGGATCCGCGAGCGCCTGCGACGCCGGACATGCTGGCCGCCCGAGACTGGCTGCAGCAGCAGCTCCAGCGCTGAGCTGCACGGCCGGCTTCAGCGGACCGCCTTTCTCGCCCTCCAACTCGCAACCGACGCCCATGACCTACGCTTCGCCCTACACCGTCACCGTGACCAGCACCGCTGGCGGCCTGGCGCATTGCACCTACACCGATGCCAGCGGGGCGGTGGTGCCTGCAGGGCAGCGGTTGACGACGAGCACGCCCGAGGGGCAGCCGGGCGCCCTGCAGTTCAACTTCACGGAAAGCCAGAGCCTGCGCCTCGTCGGTGCGGTGGTGAAGACCGTGGGCAACGACCCCACGCTCAATCCCTACAACTACCTGGGCGCCACACGCGATGTCGAGACCCTGCTGGACGTGGTGACGGTCCCCTGGGGGGTGGACCTCTACACGGTGCGTGGCGTGGTGCTGATGTTCGCCAAGGTGGACGACAACGGCGACATGCTCAATTTCTTCCCGAGCTCCGATCCGCAGGTGCAGAACACCGACGGCGACTGAGCCTCAAGCCGGGTCGCGTTATTGCAGGCCCAGCCCCGTGAGGCGCTGGTAGCGCTTGTGCAGGAAATCAGCCGCCAGCTTGGCATCGGTGCCCACGCGTTCGCCGATGTAGAGCTCCTGGCGGCGCTCGGCGATCTGGGCGCGCAGCCGTGCGGCCATGATGTCCAGCGGGCGCATGCCGCCCACCTCGGCGCGTTCCACGGCAATGCGCAGTTCGTGCATCTGCTGGCTCTGCAGCAGGGCCATCTGCGCCTGCACGATGCGGATACGGCTTTGCACCATGTGCTCGCACAGGCCCATCCAGGCGCGCACGGCGTCGGCCGGGCCGCCGATCACCTTTTCCGGCAACTCGCCAGCGGCCAGCAGCAGGGCTTCCAGGCGGCTGCGGTCGCCGCTGTCGTAGGCCTCGTTGACGACCATCATGCGCTGCTCGCACACCTCGCGCTCCGGGCCGGAAGGTGCCAGGTCGGGGTGAAAACGCATGGCCGCGCGCCGGTACAGCGTCTTGAGCGTGGGCGGCGGCAGGTCGGTCATCGGGCCCGTGGGCTCGGGCGGCAGCGGCGTGGCAGCGGGCAGGGCGGGTACGTCGGGCCAGGCCTTGGTGCGCGGTGCGGCGGCGGCAGGGGCTTCCACACCCTGGCGTTTGAGGGCTTCGTGCAGCAGGCCTGTGGCTTGGTGGAGCTGGGCTTCGAGCTCGTCGAGCTCGCGCATCAGCGGGCCCAGGGTTTCGAGGTATCGCTGGCGAAAGCCCAGCAGCTTGGCGCGGGCGCCGTCATGGTCGGCTTCAAGCACGGCCAGGTAGCGCTGCAGGTCCTGCAGTTGCTCGCGCCGCCGGGTGAGTTCGTGCCTCGTGATTGCCATGCTCGCCATGAGCGCCGATTCTGCCTGGGCCAGATGGCAGAACCGCCCGGGAAAACGCGTTCCCCGGGCCGTTCTTCGCCGGATTTACCCGGCGTTCACCTGAGCATCACTTGACCCTCATTGCGAGGCTGCCGAAGCGGGTGCCTCGCTCAGGCTCGCGGCGGGAGCGGGTGCAAACACCGGGGCAGCCTGTGCCGCCTCCGGCGCCTTGCTGCCGGCGGGCAGCGGCAGCAGCGGCACGATGAGCAGCGCGACGATGTTGATGATCTTGATGAGGGGGTTCACGGCCGGGCCGGCGGTGTCCTTGTAGGGGTCACCGACGGTGTCGCCGGTGACGGCGGACTTGTGCGCCTCGCCGCCCTTCTTGTGCAGCACGCCGGAGGCGTCGGTGAAGCCTTCCTCGATCAGCTTCTTGGCGTTGTCCCAGGCGCCGCCGCCGGTGCACATGGAGATGCCCACGAACAGGCCGGTGACGATGGTGCCCATCAGCAGGCCACCCAGCGCGGCTGGGCCCAGCGTGAGGCCCACCAGGATGGGGGCGGCCACGGGCAGCAGCGAGGGCACGATCATTTCCTTGATGGCGGCGGTGGTGAGCATGTCCACGGCGGCGCTGTAGTCGGGCTTGCGCTTGCCGGCCATGATGGCGCCATCGGCGAACTGCTTGCGCACTTCCACCACCACGGCGCCAGCGGCGCGGCCCACGGCCTCCATGGCCATGGCGCCGAACAGGTAGGGAATGAGGCCGCCGATGAACAGGCCCAGGATGACGGTGTGGTCCGACAGGTCGAAGCTGACGTGGGCGCCGCGGGCTTCCAGGGCGTGCGTGTAGTCGGCAAACAGCACCAGCGCGGCCAGGCCGGCCGAGCCGATGGCATAGCCCTTGGTGACGGCCTTGGTGGTGTTGCCCACGGCGTCCAGCGGGTCGGTCACGTCACGCACGCTGGCGGGCAGCTCGGCCATCTCGGCAATGCCGCCGGCGTTGTCGGTGATGGGGCCATAGGCGTCCAGCGCCACGACGATGCCGGCCATGCTGAGCATGGAGGTGGCGGCCACGGCAATGCCGTAGAGGCCGGCCAGCGCGTAGGCCGCGTAGATGGCCGCACAGACGAAGAGCACCGGGAAGGCCGTGGATTTCATGGATACACCCAGGCCCGCGATCACGTTGGTGCCGTGGCCGGTGGTGGAGGCCTGCGCCACGTGCTGCACCGGGTGGTACTGCGTGCCGGTGTAGTACTCCGTGATCCACACCATGGCGGCCGTGAGCACCAGGCCCACCGTGCAGGCGCCGAACAGGGCCATGGCGGAGGTGGCACCGCCAGCCGTCAGCTCGATGGGGCCAGGGAACATCGCCTTGGTGACGAAGAAGAAGGCGATCAGGCTCAGCACGCCAGCCACGATCAGGCCTTTGTACAGCGCCGGCATCACGTTCTTCATGCCCTCGCTGGCCTTGACGAAGTAGCAGCCGATGATGGACGCGATGATGGACACGCCACCCAGGGCCAGCGGGTACACCACGCCAGCCAGCGCGCTGCTGCCGGTGATCATCAAGGCCCCCAGCGCCATCGCGGCAATCAGCGTGACGGCATAGGTCTCGAACAGGTCGGCCGCCATGCCGGCGCAGTCGCCGACGTTGTCGCCCACGTTGTCGGCAATCACGGCCGGGTTGCGCGGGTCATCCTCCGGGATGCCGGCTTCGACCTTGCCCACCAGGTCAGCGCCGACGTCCGCGCCCTTGGTGAAGATGCCGCCACCGAGGCGCGCAAAGATGGAGATCAGGGACGAGCCGAAGGCCAGGCCCAGCATGGGCTTGAGCGCGGTGCTGTCATGCCCGCCACCGATGGCCATGTAGAAGCCGCCCACGCCCAGCAGGCCCAGCCCCACCACCAGCATGCCGGTGATGGCGCCGCCCTTGAAGGCCACGTCCAGCGCCGGGCCGATGCCCTTGGAGGCGGCCTGTGCCGTGCGCACATTGGCGCGCACCGAGATGTTCATGCCGATGAAGCCGCAGATGCCCGAGAGCACCGCGCCGACGACGAAGCCGACGGCCGTGGTGAGCCCCAGGCCCGACACCGCGATGGCGATGGCCAGCACCACGCCGACCATGCCGATGGTGCGGTACTGCCGGCCGAGGTAGGCCGCCGCGCCTTGCTGGATCGCTGCGGCGATCTCCTGCATGCGGGCGTTGCCCGCGTCCTGACTCAGGATCCAGCTTCGTTGAATGAAGCCATAAAAAACGGCCGCGAGGCCGCAGGCCAGCGCGAAATACAGCGCCATCTCCGTCGACATATAGAAGTCTCCTCAGGTGCGTGTGATCTGTGGCCCCGAGCGGGCTGCCGGGGGCCTGCGCGGCGGAGCTTAAGTGGCGACCTTGGCGTGTAAGGGGAGCGTTTACCAGCAAACCTAGAATCGGGGTTTTCCTTAGCCGTAAAACGACGAGACCATGAGCCTGCACAACGTGACCCCCGGCGCCAAGGCGCCCGACGAGTTCAACGTCATCATCGAGATCCCGATGAATGCCGACCCGATCAAGTACGAGGTGGACAAGGAAAGCGGCGCGCTGTTCGTCGATCGTTTCCTGACCACGCCGATGTACTACCCGTGCAACTACGGCTACATCCCGCACACGCTGGCTGACGACGGCGACCCGGTGGACGTGCTGGTGATCACCCCCTTCGCGCTGTCGCCCGGCGTGGTGGTGACCTGCCGCCCCCTGGGCGTGCTGATGATGGACGACGAAGCTGGCGGTGACGCCAAGCTGCTGGCCGTGCCCACCAGCAAGATCCTGCCGATGTACGACCACTGGCAGCAGATCGAAGACGTGAACCCGGCCCGCCGTGCCGCGATCCAGCACTTCTTCGAGCACTACAAAGACCTGGAAAAGGGCAAGTGGGTGAAGGTCAAGGGCTGGGAAGGCGTGGACGCCGCCAAGCGCGAGATCACCGAAGGCATGGCCAACTACAAGGGCTGATCGGGTCCGCCCCGCCGCTCAAAACGCCGCTTCTGCGGCGTTTTTTCTTTACGAGCCCGTCTGCCCGGTCTTGAAGGGCGTGTGCTCGCCCAGTTCATCCATGTAGCCCGACATGGCCTCGCCTTCGCGTGCCAGGAACTCGTTGACGGCCTCGGCGAACGACGGGTGGGCCAGCCAGTGGCTGGACGCCGTCGGCGTGGGCATGAGGCCGCGGGCCATCTTGTGCTCGCCCTGCGCGCCGCCCTCGAAGCGCTGGTAGCCGTGTGCCATGCACCAGGCCAGCGGCTGGTAGTAGCAGGCGTCGAAGTGCAGATGGGGGATGTGCTCGGTGGCGCCCCAGTAGCGGCCGAAGGCGGCGCGGCGTTCGGGGTCCAGCGCAATCAGCGACGCAGCGACGCGCTCGCCGCCACGCAGTGCCGTGAACATCAGCCAATGCTCCGGCAGGTCGGTGGACATGCGGGCAAAGAATTCGCGGCTCAGGTAGGGCTTGCTGTGGTGCTCGCGGTAGGTCTGCTGGTAGCAGCGGTAGAAGTAGTCCCAGTCTTGCAACGTGATGGCCGCGCCTTCGCGGGTCTCGAACACCACGCCAGCCTCGCGCACGCGGCGCTGCTCCTGCTGGATCTTCTTGCGCTTGTCGCGCTGCAGCCGGGCGAGGAAGGTCGTGAAGTCGGCGTCGCCCTCGGCTGTCCAGTGGAACTGCACGCCGGCCCGGGGTGAGCAGCCGGCACTTGCCAGCGCCGCCTGGTCGGCCGTGTCGCCAAACAGCACGTGCAGGGACGACGCCTCGGTCTCGGTCGCCAGGCCGCGCAGCGCCTGGGCGAGCAGGGCCCGGGCCTCGTTGTCCACCGCCAGCAGCCGGCTGCCGGGCACGGGCGTGAATGGCACGGCGACGAGCAGTTTGGGGTAGTAGTGCAGGCCGTGGCGGCGGTAGGCGTCGGCCCAGGCCCAGTCGAACACGTACTCGCCGTAGGAGTGGCTCTTCAGCCACGCGGGGCAGGCAGCGAGCAGGTCGTCGCTCTCCCAGGCACTCAGGAACATCGGCTGCCAGCCGGTGTCGGCGGTGGCCGAGCCCGAGTCGTGCAACGCCTGCAGGTACTCGTGGCGCATGAACGGTGTCGGGTGCGGCGAGCGGGCCAGCAGGCCGTTCCATGCCGTGCGAGGCAGTGCAGCAGGGGAGTCGTCAACGCGCAGGGTGGGCATGGGGTCTATTGGAAGGGCTCTTGGCATTCACAGCCAAAACCCGGGGCTTCTGCATGACGTGGGCTGCACCCGCCGCGCGGGTGGCTGCTTGATGGCAGGATGCTGCCCATGCGCTTTGACAACCTCTACAGCCATGACTTCGCCCGCCTCGCCGTGGGCCTGCCCCTGTGCCGCGTGGCCGACCCCGCGTTCAATGCCGCGCAGACCGTTGCCCTGTTGACGCAGGCGGCGGCCGAGGGCGCGGCCGTGGTGGCCTTTCCCGAGCTGGGGCTGTCGGCCTACAGCTGCGACGACCTCTTCCATCAGCGTGCGTTGCTGGACGGCTGCGAAGCGGCGCTTGCGCAGGTGGTGGCGGCCACGGCCGAGCTGCCGCCGGTGGTCATCGTCGGCATGCCGTTGCGCGTGGAACAGCGGCTCTTCAACTGCGCGGTGGTGGTGCAGCGGGGGCAAATCCTGGGCGTGGTGCCCAAGACTTACCTGCCGAACTACGGCGAGTTCTACGAGGCGCGGCAATTCGGATCGGGTGAGGAGGCCGCGGTCGGCAGCGTGACGCTGCTGGGCCAGCCGGTGCCCTTCGGCAGCCGCCAGATCTTCACCGCCGAGGACCTGCCGCTGCTGCGCCTGCACGTGGAGATCTGCGAGGACGTGTGGACGCCCATCCCGCCGTCCTCCTTCGCGGCGCTGGCCGGCGCGACGGTGCTGGTGAACCTGTCGGCCTCGAACGTCGTCATCGGCAAGGCGGGTTACCGGCGCCAGCTGGTGTCGCAGCAATCGGCGCGTTGCCTGGCGGCCTATGTGTACTCGTCGGCCGGCCCCGGCGAGTCGACCACCGACCTGGCCTGGGACGGTCAGGCGCTGGTGTGCGAGAACGGGGAACTGCTGGTGGAGTCTGAACGCTTCGAGCGCCGCTCGCAGCTGGTGACGGCCGATGTGGACCTGGAGCGCCTGGCCCGAGAGCGCATGAGGCAGACGAGCTTCGGGCAGTCTGTGCGGCTGCATGCCGACCAGATCGGCGCCTTCCGGCACGTGGCGTTCAAGCTGAACCTGGATCTCGATCAGCCGCTGGCCCTGCGCCGCCGCGTCGAGCGTTTCCCCTACGTGCCGGCGGACCACGGCCGCCGCGATGAGCGCTGCCAGGAGGTCTACAACATCCAGGTCCAGGGGCTCACGCAACGGCTGGCCTCCAGCGGCATCCAGAAGCTCGTCGTCGGCATCTCCGGTGGGCTGGACTCCACGCATGCGCTGCTCGTGGCCGCCCGGGCGATGGACGCGCTGGGCCTGCCGCGCACGAACATCCTCGGCGTGACCATGCCCGGCTTCGCCACGGGCGAGCGCACGCGGGCTCAGGCGCTGCGCCTGATGGCCACCGTGGGCTGCGAGTCGCGAGAGATCGATATCCGGCCCAGTTGCCTGCAGATGCTGCGGGACATCGGCCACCCCCACCGGGATGATCAGCCGGTCTACGACATCACGTTTGAAAATGTGCAGGCCGGCGAACGCACCAGCCACCTGTTTCGGTTGGCCAACCTCACCGGCGGTTTGGTGCTGGGCACGGGCGATTTGTCCGAGCTGGCGCTGGGTTGGTGCACCTATGGCGTGGGTGACCACATGTCGCACTACAACGTGAACGCGAGCGTGCCCAAGACGCTGATCCAGCATCTCGTGCGCTGGGTGGCCGAGACCGGCCAGTTGGGCGCCGGCACCGACATGCAGGTGCTGCTGGACATCCTGGACACCGAGATCAGCCCCGAACTGATTCCGGGCAGCCTGCAAAGCACCGAGGCGACGGTGGGTGCTTATGCGCTGCAGGACTTCAATCTGTTCTACACCTTGCGCCACGGCTATGCGCCGGCCAAGATCGCTTTCCTGGCCCGCCATGCGTGGAGCGAGGTGTACGCACTGGCTGAGATCAAGCGCGTGTTGCGCATCTTCGTGCAGCGATTCTTCAAAGGCAGCCAGTTCAAGCGCAGCTGTGTGCCCAACGCGCCAAAGGTCGGTAGCGGCGGCTCCCTGTCACCGCGCGGTGACTGGCGCGCGCCCAGCGATTCAGAGGCGACCGTGTGGCTGGCCGATCTGGATCGCATCCCGGATGAACATGCTTAAATCCCGTTCGAACCCCATCAGGAGCATCACCCCATGAAGCAGATCACCGCCATCATCAAACCCTTCAAGCTCGACGAGGTGCGTGAAGCCCTGGCCGAAGTGGGCGCGTCGGGCCTGACCGTGACCGAGGTCAAGGGTTTTGGCCGCCAGAAGGGGCACACCGAGCTCTACCGGGGTGCGGAGTACGTCGTGGACTTCCTGCCCAAGGTCAAGGTCGAAGTCGTGGTGAAGGACGAAGAGGTGGACCGCTGCATCGATGCCATCCTCAAGGCTGCCAAGACCGGCAAGATCGGCGACGGCAAGATCTTCGTCGTGCCGGTGGAGCAGGTCATCCGCATCCGCACCGGCGAGACGGACGAAGCCGCAGTCTGAGGCGGGCTCAGTGCAGGTGCTGCCAGATGGCGGCACCCCAGATGCCGGCGGCCAGTACGAGGGCCATCAGCACGGCTGCACTGGCGATGTCCTTGGCGCGCTTTGAAAGGTCATGACGTTCGAACGACACGCGGTCCACCACCGCCTCGACCGCTGAATTGAGCAACTCCACGATGAGGATGAGCAGGAGCGATCCCAGCAGCAGCGCCCCTTGCTCCCACGTCTTGGCCAGCCACAGGGCCAGTGGTGCGGCGAAGATGCAGAGCCAGGTTTCCTGCCGGAAGGCGCTTTCGCCCGTGTAGGCCGCCTTCAAGCCGGCCCAGGAGTAGCCGGCGGCGTGGATGATGCGGTCCAGGCCCGTGCGGCCCTTGTGGGGGTTGGTCATGAACGCTGCGGAAGCTGGGTGATGACTCGCGAGCCACAGATCGCGTCGTGCAGGAATTGTCGCTGCGGGTGAAGGCGTGCCACCAGGACATACGCCGCGACGCCCGCGAACAAACTGCCCAAGATGGCGCCACCGCTGTGAAGGTTCATCGCCCAGGCGCTCGCCAGAGCCGGCAGAAACCACAACCAGCTGCACAGGTAACGCAGCACCGCGCGACTCCAGCCCAGAGGGCGACCTTGGATGTCGACAACCCGAAGGTGCCAAGTCTTCATCGCCAGTGTCTGACCCGAGTGCGTCCAGAAGCCGACGAAGTAGAGGCCGAGCACCGTGAACACCACGACGCTCATGCCCGAGCGGCCTTCGAGCGCATGTTGCTGGCGGGTCAGTACCGAGTAAAGGAATCCAGCGAAGAAGACCACGCCGAACAGCAGCACCCCCTCGTAGACGAATGCCGCAAGGCGACGTGCCAGGCCTGGAGGCGCGGCGACCGGGTCGACCGTCCCGGTCATGGGCGCGGGTGGGACGGCGCGGGCGCCTTCAAGGACTTGGGCAGCAAGGTCCGGGCGTCCACGAGTGCCGGGTCTGCGACCACTTTGGCCTCGCCGGCGGCGTGGTGGCTGGGCAGGGCCAGGCCGCGTGTCAGCAGCACGGTGGATGCGCCGGGCTTGGCCTGGATCAGGCTGCCGGCCACAGGTGTTGGCGTGAAGAGCTTGGGAGCTGCAGGCACGATGTTGGACTTGGATGCGATGGCCAGCGGCTGGGCGATGGGCCCAGCCGATTTGGGCTGGGCCAGCGCCTGGCGGCGTGCTGCTGCCTTGTCCGCGAGCTCCTGACGTTTCTCCGGCGGCAGGGCCTGGTAGGCCTCCCACTTGGCCTGACGTTCCTCGGCATCCACCTGCTTGGCGACCTGGAACCCGACACGCGCGTCGACACGCTCTGCCGGCGTGAGTTGCGCCCAGTCGCGCATGCGCTCGTGCAGGCGGGCCAGTTCCGGCGCAGGCAGCACGGCCAGCCGTGGCGTGCTGTTCAGCCACTTGAGGCGCTGGTTGGCGCTGAGCTTGTCCCAGTCATGCTGCAGTGGCGACAGCAGATTGCGTTGCACCGGGGTCAAAGATTGCCAGGCAGGGGGGGCTGCCAAGGCCGAAACGCCTGGAAGCACGGGAGCAGCCTGGCGTGCGTCGGTCGGCGTGGCGTTCACCATCGGGGCGATGGCCCCTGTTGCTTCAGGCGCAGACGCGGCCTCGGAGGCCTGGGCAAAAGCAGAAAACCCTGCCGCGTAAAGCAGCAGGGCTGTCAGCAACCGGAGCTGGGAGTTGGTGGCGGTGGGCCTCAGCGCGGCTCGGATCATGCGTATCCGGTCATTCTTGACCATCTCTCAGAAATTCCGCGAAACCCGGGTCGCGGAAGGCAGCAGGCGGCAGGTTGTCGCTGAGCAAGGCCGTGTCGACCTCTGCAGTGGCGACGAGTTGCTGGTGGAGTTGGCCCTGGTGCATCAGCAACAGGCCGGCGAGCAAGGCCAGCAGCGGCAGGATGGACACCAGCTTGGCCCACAGACCGCCTTCACCACCGCGCCCGCCCACAGGGCCCGCCCCACCGCCAAGTGCCAATGTGGAGCCCATCTGCACCGTCATGGGGCTGGTGCTGGCCGCTGCCGTGCGTGCTGCGCGTGCCTGGGCTGCGCGTGCCACGGCCTGTTCGCGGGCGAATCGCAGGCGCTCGGACACGTCGTGCGGGAGCGCCGTGCTGCCTTCGGTCAGGCGGGCAGCCACGAGAAGCCCGAAACGGGCGACGCGTGCATCCACGTCGGCAGGGAGGGTAGACAGGTTCGGCGAGTTCATAGCGTGATCCCCTTGGCCTTGAGCGACTTCGCCAGCGCGTGAACCGCCCGCGAGCAGTGCGTCTTGACACTTCCCTCGGAGCAGCCCATCACGGACGCAGTCTCTGCAACATCCAGTTCCTCCCAGTAACGCAGCAGGAAGGCTTCCCGTTGACGCGCTGGCAGCTGTTCGACTTCAGTTTCGATGCGCTGCAATATCTGCGCCCGGCTCACCTCCTCGGCGGCCGAGGCGGCGCCCATCGCGCCGTCCTGGGTTTCGAGGATCTCAAGCAGGTCGAAATCTCCGTCGCCATCGCCACCCTCGAAGTCTGACATGTTGGTCATGACGGCACTGCGGGTCTTGTGGCGACGGAAGTGGTCCATCGTCGCGTTGGACAGGATGCGCTGGAACAACAGGGGCAACTCGGCCGCCGGGCGGTCGAAGTAGTTTTCGGCCAGTTTGATCATGGCGTCCTGCACGATGTCCAGTGCGGCATCGTCATCACGGACCATGTACGCAGTGCGCTTGAAGGCGCGGCGGTCCACGGTGCGCAGGAAGTCGTTGAGTTCTTTGTCGGTGGCCAAGGCTGAAAAGCGGTTCCGGACAGCAGCGCGGATTATGGCATTCGTCTGATACGAAGGCTGAGGCGATTTTGCTCGGCATAATGCTGCTTCGCACAAAGAGTCATTGCTCTCTCCTTGGCCGCCCGACTGGGGCCCCAACGGCTGACTGCGCAGGTTCCGAATCCGCTTCATGAGGGCGAGAGGAGGGGCACCAATGGTTTTTCGTTAGAGAAAATCACAGAGGTTCGAAAAATGGAAATGTCTGCCGCCGATACGAAGCGCGCCGCCCTGGCGCAAACGGCTTCCTCCCCCCATGCCCCCACCGCGGAGCTCAACGGCTCCGAGATCCTCGTGCGCTGCCTGCAGGCCGAAGGGGTGCGCCACCTCTGGGGCTATCCCGGTGGCGCGGTGCTCTACATCTACGACGCGCTCTACAAGCAGGACAGCATTCAGCATGTGCTGGTGCGCCATGAGCAGGCCGCCGTGCACGCCGCCGACGGCTTTGCCCGTGCCAGCGGCGAGGTGGGCGTGGCGCTGGTCACGTCCGGCCCGGGTGTGACGAACGCCATCACCGGCATTGCCACGGCCTACATGGATTCCATCCCCATGGTGATCGTGACCGGCCAGGTGCCCACGGCCGCCATTGGCCTGGACGCTTTCCAGGAGTGCGACACCGTCGGCATCACCCGGCCCATCGTCAAGCACAACTTCCTGGTGAAGGACGTGCGAGACCTGGCGCTGACGATGAAGAAGGCCTTCCACATTGCCCGCACCGGTCGTCCCGGCCCGGTCGTGGTGGACATCCCCAAGGATGTGTCGCTCGCCAAGACCACGTTCAGCTATCCCGACCGCGTCGAGATGCGGTCGTACAACCCGGTGAAGAAGGGCCACAGCGGGCAGATCCGCAAGGCCGTGCAGCTGCTGCTGCAGGCCAAGCGCCCCTACATCTACACGGGCGGCGGCGTCATCCTGGGCGAGGCCACGGTTGAACTGCGCCAGCTGGTTGACCTGCTGGGCTTCCCCTGCACGAACACGCTGATGGGCTTGGGCGCGATGCCCGGCACCGACCCGCGTTTCCTGGGCATGTTGGGCATGCACGGCACGTACGAAGCCAACATGACCATGCAGCACTGCGATGTGCTGCTGGCCGTGGGTGCGCGCTTTGACGACCGCGTCATCGGCAACCCCAAGCACTTCGGCTCGGTGGAGCGAAAGATCATCCATGTGGACATCGACCCCTCGTCGATCTCCAAGCGCGTGCGCGTTGACATCCCCATCGTGGGCGATGTGAAGGATGTGCTGCAGGAGCTGATCTCCCAGATCAAGGAAGCGCAGGCCAAACCGGACGCCGACGCTGTGGGTGCCTGGTGGAACCAGATCAACGAGTGGCGCCGCAAGGAATGCCTGGTCTTCAAGGACTCGACCGAGGTCATCAAGCCACAGATGGTGGTGGACACGCTGTGGAAGCTCACGCGCGACCGCGACACCTACATCACCTCGGACGTCGGCCAACACCAGATGTGGGCTGCCCAGTACTACAAGTTCGACGAGCCGCGCCGTTGGATCAATTCCGGCGGCTTGGGCACCATGGGTGTGGGTCTGCCGTATGCGATGGGCATCAAGCTGGCCAAGCCGGAGGCGGATGTGTTCTGCATCACCGGCGAGGGCAGCATCCAGATGTGCATCCAGGAGCTGTCGACCTGCTTCCAGTACAAGACGCCGGTCAAGATCATCTCGCTGAACAACCGCTACCTCGGCATGGTGCGCCAGTGGCAGCAACTCGACTACGAGGGCCGCTACTCGCACAGCTACATGGATGCGCTGCCCAACTTCGTGAAGCTGGCCGAAGCCTATGGCCATGTGGGTATCCTGGTGGAGAAGCCCAGCGATGTGGAAGGCGCGCTCAAGGAAGCCATGCGCCTGACCGATCGCACCGTGTTCCTGGACATCCGCACCGATCCAACCGAGAACGTGTGGCCCATGGTCAAGGCGGGCAAGGGCATTTCGGAAATGCTGCTGGGCTCGGAAGACCTGTGACGGCCTGAAGCCCTCGGTTCTGGGGTGCGTTACCGCGCGCACCGGGGCCGGAGGCAAAAAGGTGACACAGCCGACCAAGGTAGAACCTCTCCAACGATTCGAACCGGTGGCCAACGTGCCGGGGTTACCGCCCCGGCCACTGAAGAGCTCCAAGGACGACATCCCATGAAACACATCATTGCTTTGCTCATCGAGAACGAGCCCGGTGCGCTGTCGCGCGTTGTGGCCCTGTTCTCCGCCCGCGGCTACAACATCGAGAGCCTGACCGTGGCGCCGACGGAAGACCCCTCGCTGTCACGCATGACCATCGTGACCACCGGGTCCGACGAGGTCATCGAGCAGATCACCAAGCACCTGAATCGCCTCATCGAGGTGGTGAAGGTGGTGGACCTGACCGAAGGCAACTACACCGAGCGCGAGTTGATGCTCATCAAGGTGCGTGCCGTCGGCAAGGAGCGCGAGGAGATCAAGCGCACCGCTGACATCTTCCGTGGCCGCGTCATCGACGTGACCGAGAAGACCTACACCATCGAATTGACCGGCGATGCGAGCAAGCTCGACGCCTTCATCGACGCCATCGACCGTGCGTCCATTCTCGAAACCGTCCGGACGGGTGCCAGCGGCATCGGCCGCGGTGAGCGCATCCTGCGCGTCTGATCCGTCCCACACCCCCAACACCACAGTTTTTTCCTGGAGCGACCCATCATGAACGTCTACTACGACAAGGACGCCGATCTCAGCCTCATCAAGGGCAAGAACGTCACCATCATCGGCTACGGCTCACAAGGCCACGCCCACGCACAGAACCTGAACGATAGCGGCTGCAAGGTCACGGTCGCGCTGCGCCGTGGTGGCGCGTCCTGGTCCAAGGCCGAAGGCGCGGGCCTCAAGGTCGCCGAGATCGCCGAGGCCGTGAAGTCGGCTGACGTGGTCATGATCCTGCTGCCCGACGAGCAGATCGCCGACGTCTACAACAAGGAAGTCGCCCCCAATCTGAAGGCGGGGGCCTCGCTGGCTTTCGCCCACGGCTTCAACGTGCACTACGGCCAGGTGCAGCCGCGCGCCGACATCGACGTGTGGATGGTCGCCCCCAAGGCCCCCGGCCACACCGTGCGCGGCACCTACCGCCAGGGTGGCGGCGTGCCGCACCTGATCGCCGTCTATCAGGACACCACCGGCAAGGCCCGTGACCTGGCCCTGAGCTACGCCGCGGCCAACGGCGGCGGCAAGGCCGGCATCATCGAGACTTCGTTCCGCGAAGAGACCGAGACCGACCTGTTCGGTGAGCAAGCTGTGCTGTGCGGCGGCGCCGTGGAACTGATCAAGGCGGGCTTCGAGACGCTGACGGAAGCCGGCTACGCCCCCGAGATGGCCTACTTCGAGTGCCTGCACGAACTGAAGCTGATCGTGGACCTGATCTACGAAGGCGGCATCGGCAACATGAACTACTCGATCTCGAACAACGCCGAGTACGGTGAGTACGTGACCGGCCCCAAGGTCGTCACCGAAGACACCAAGAACGCCATGCGCCAGTGCCTGAAGGACATCCAGACCGGCGAATACGCCAAGTCCTTCATCCTGGAAAACAAGGCCGGCGCGCCGACACTGATCAGCCGCCGCCGCCTGACGGCCGAGCACCCCATCGAGCAGGTGGGCGCCAAGCTGCGCGACATGATGCCCTGGATCAAGGCCAACAAGCTGGTCGACAAGGCCAAGAACTGATCGGCTGCTGCCGCATCCATCAAGGCCGCACCCGCCCGGGTGCGGCCTTTTTCATTGGAGCGCTGCGCTATCCTGACGCCTATGAACCGTGACCCCTCCGAGGAAGACGAGCCCAGCATGGCCGTCCGCCCCCGCCGCAAAGGCATCTACGCCCTCCCCAACGCCATCACGCTGGGCGCGCTCTTCAGCGCCTTCTACGCCATCGTCATGGCCATGAACGGCCGCTTCGAAGTGGCCTGCGTGGCCATCTTTGCGGCCGCCATCCTCGACAGCCTCGATGGTCGCGTGGCGCGCATGACCAACACCCAGTCCGCCTTCGGCGAGCAGATGGACAGCCTGTCTGACATGGTCGCCTTCGGCGCTGCGCCGGCCCTCATCGTCTACATGTGGGCCCTCAAGGACATGGGCAAGCCGGGCTGGATCCCGGCCTTCGTCTACATCGCCGGTGCGGCGCTGCGCTTGGCTCGCTTCAACGTGAACATCGGCGTGGTGGACAAGCGCTATTTCCAGGGCCTGCCCAGCCCGGCTGCGGCGGCCTTGGTGATCGGCCTGATCTGGGCCGTGGTGGACGGGGCCGAGACCCCGCGCCCGGCGCCGGGCAGCTGGATCAACTGGGCGGCTTACGGCATCACGCTGTTTGCCGGGCTTTCGATGGTGACGAATGCGCCCTTCTACAGCTTCAAAGTCTTCGACCGGCGCCGCAGCGTGCCCTTCGTCGTGCTGGTCATGATCATGCTCGGCATCGGCCTGGCGGCGCTGGACCCCTCGCGCGTTCTCTTCGGTGTCTTCTGCGTTTACGGCCTGTCGGGCTACGTCATCTACGGCTGGCGCAAGGCCAAGGGCAGGCCGGTGAGCGTGATCTCCACGAGCACCGATGAGCCCGACGAGCGCGGCTTGCACCAGTAGCCTTTCGTGCTAGATTTCGATTCCATGTTGTGCGTACGAATTTCACTGCTACCAGCCCTAGAGGAACCACGGGTTCGCTAGTCAGTCACGCCTGTTCGCACGCACGCTCCCCCTGACCCAACGGCCCGTATGCAACCGCAGCGGGCCGTTCGTGTTTTCAAAGGCTGCCGGTTGCGCCCACCCCCTCGGATGGACTCACCATGATGTTGAAGCAACCGCAGCTCAAGTACCGCCCCTTCGCCCCCGTCTCACTGCCGGACCGCACCTGGCCCGACGCCGTGCTGACCCGTGCGCCGATCTGGCTGAGCACCGACCTGCGCGACGGCAACCAGGCGCTGATCGAGCCCATGGACATCGCCCGCAAGCTGCGTATGTTTCGGCAACTGGTGAAGATCGGCTTCAAGGAGATCGAGGTCGGCTTCCCGTCCGCCTCGCAGACCGAGTTCGACTTCGTGCGCCTGCTGATCGACGGTGGCCACATCCCCGATGACGTGAGCATCCAGGTGCTGACGCAGGCGCGCTCGCACCTGATCGAGCGCACCTTCGAGGCGCTGGACGGTGCCCAGCGCGTCATCGTGCACGTGTACAACGCGGTGGCACCCATCATGCGCCGCGTGGTGCTGGGGCAGGACGAAGACGGCATCGTCGAGCTGGCCGCTTCGCACGCCCGCCAGATCAAGGACCTCGCCGCTGCACGGCCTGGCACGGACTGGCGCTTCGAGTACTCGCCCGAGATGTTCTCGGGCACCGAGCTGGCCTTCAGCAAGCGCGTGGTCGATGCAGTGACGGCCGTGT
>JBBIVU010000019.1:0-23616 GCA_037439585.1 Roseateles sp.
CCAGGTTGGCGGCGAGGTGGGTGGGCGTCCAGTGCACGAAGGCGGCGGTGGCGGCGCGCCAGGGCTCCTGCGCGGCCCGTGCGGGCTGCCAATCCAGCAGGTCGCGCGGCCCGGGCCACGCCAGCAGCGCCAACAAGGCCAGGGCAGCGCACAGGGCCAGCCAGGGGCGAGACAGCGCCTCGGACGCAGGGGGAGCAGGGCTCAAGCAAGGGCTCGCGGTTGCCAGGGGGCCAGTGTGGCATTGGGCGGTGCCCACCTGTGCCGGGTGCCGGCCGGACGAGGTCCTCGAGCGGTGTGTGGCTGACCCCGTCATCACATGCAGCCCGCTCCCCTGCGCTGAGCAGGCCGCAGAGGTTCAGGCAAGCACCGCACGCCACAGGGCACACACGGCATCGCGGTGTGCGTCCAGCGCGGCGGCAGCCTCGGCGTCCAGCGCAGTGGACTGCTCGTCCAGCCGGGCCTTGTGCTGCACGCGGCGCAGCTCGCGGTAGGCGTTGGCAGCGGCTGTACCCACGCCGGCGGGCAACAGGCCCACCGTCTCGCAACGCTGCAGCAGCGCGATGTTGCCCAGGTTGTCCAGCAGTTCCGGGTGGTGGGCACCATTGGCCAGGATCAGCGTCTGCAGCGCGAACTCGGCGTCCATCATGCCGCCCTCGCTGTGCTTCACGTCGAACAGGCCCTCGCGCACCGGGCGCGCGCTGCGCACCTTCTCGCGCATGGCCTGCACCTCGTGCCGCAGCGCCTGCGCATCACGTGGCGCGGTCAGCACCTGGCGGCGCACGCCCTCGCAGCGCGCGGCCAGGTCGGCATTGCCGGCACAGAAGCGCGCGCGGGTGATGGCCTGGTGTTCCCAGGTCCAGGCGGTGTTGCTGCCGCGGCCGGTCTGGTAAGCCTCGAAGTGCGCCAGTGACGTGACCAGCAGCCCCGAGTTGCCGTTGGGCCGCAGCGCGGTGTCGATGTCGAACAGCTCGCCGGCGGCGGTGCGCAGCGTCAGCCAGGTGATGAGGCGGCGCACGAAGGCCCCGTAGATCTCGGCCGCGTTCTCGTCGTCATCGTCGAAGACGAACACCACGTCCAGGTCGCCGCCGTAGCCCAGCTCCTTGCCGCCCAGCTTGCCGTAGGCGATGACGGCCAGGCGCGGGTCCGGGCGGTGGGCCTTGCTGAAGCGGGCCCAGGCCCAGGTGATGGCGATCTGCAGCACGGCGTCGGCCAGCAGGCTCAGGTCGTCGGCCACCTGTTCGACGGAGATGCAGCCCTCCACGTCGCGCACCAGGGTGCGGAAGACCTCGGCATGGTGGGCGCGGCGCAGGGTGTCCAGCAGCGCTTCTTCGTCGGCTTCACCGCTGCGCGCCCAGCCTTGCTCGCGTTCCAGCAGATCGGCGATGAAGGCCTCGCGGTCGAAGCGGGCGGTGAGCAGCAGCGGGTCGGCGAGTTCGTCGATGACGCCCGGGTGCTGCATCAGGTAGCGCATGGGCCAGCGCGCCAGGCCCAGCAGGCGCAGCAGGCGCTGCTGCACGGCGGGGCGCTCCACCAGCAGTGCGAGGTAGCTCTCGCGGCGCAGCAGCGGGCCCACCCAGTCGACGAAGCGCAGCGCAGCGTCCAGCGAGCATTCCTCGGCCGCCACGGCCTGCGCGGCGCGGTGGAAGAGCTTGGCCAGGCGCTGGCGTGATTCCTCGCGCAGGCCCTGCACGCGGGGCGTTTCGGCCAGCGCACGCACGGCGGCGGCCAGCGGTGCGGGCAGGCCGGCGAGGAAGTCGTCGCCGTCCATCGCCGGCTTGGGGCCACCGCACTGGCCGCCCTTGCAGCCGCCCGGCGCCTTGCCACCCTCGTGCAGCAGCGCGTCGAACTCGGTGGCCACCAGCTCGCGCACCTCACCCAATTGCTCGAAGAGCTCGCAGGTTTCGCGGCTGCATTTCAAACCGAGGGAGGTGGCGATCCAGGCCAGGTCGGCATCGCCCTGCGGCAGGCAGTGGGTCTGCTGGTCGTCCAGGAACTGGATGCGGTGCTCCACGCGGCGCAGGAAGATGTAGGCGTCGATCAGTCGCTGCGCCGTCTCGGGCTTCATCAGCCCGCTCGCAGCCACGCGGCCCAGGGCCTTGACCGTGGAGCGGGTGCGGATCTCCGGGAACTGCCCGCCGCGCACCACCTGCAGCAGCTGCACGATGAACTCGATCTCGCGGATGCCGCCGCGCGAGAGCTTCACGTCGTTGGCCCGCTCGGGCCGCCCGGCGGCTCGGGCCTTGGCTTCGCTGCGGATCTTGCCGTGCAGCTGCCGCAGGCCCTCGAACACGCCGTAGTCCAGGTAGCGGCGGTAGACAAAGGGCGTGACGAGGTGGCGCATCTGCAGCGTGCGCGGGTCGCCCGGTGCGCCCAGGCCGGCCAGCGGCGCCACCACGCGGCTCTTGAGCCATGCAAAGCGCTCCCACTCGCGGCCCTGCACCAGGAAGTACTCCTCCAGCATGCCCAGGCTCACCACCGGCGGGCCGCTCTTGCCGTTGGGGCGCAGGGCGAGGTCCACGCGGAAGACCTGGCCGTCGTCCGTCACGTCGCCGATCAGCGCGTACAGCCGCCTGGCCACCTGGGAGAAGTACTCGTGCGCGGTGATGGGCCGGGTGCCGTGGGTGGCGCCGTCGTCCTCGTAGACGTAGATGAGGTCGATGTCCGACGACACGTTCAGCTCGCGCGCGCCCAGCTTGCCCATGCCCATCACCCAGAAGGCGATCTCGTCGCCTGCCGGCGTGTGCGGCGCACCGTGGATCTCGTCCAGCTCGGCGCGGGCGGCGGTGAGGGCGCGGTCCAGCGTCACCTCGGCCAGGTGGGTCATGGCCAGCGTCACGTCGTCCACCGTGGCCTGCTGCTCGATGTCCAGCACGGCCAGGCGCTCCAGCACCAGGTGGCGGGCCACGCGCAGGCTGCTGGCCAGCGGCCGGCCAGCCGGGTGGGCCGCCAGCGTGTCGATCAGCGCGGCGATGACGGCCCGGTCCGGCAGGCCCGCCGGCAGCAGCGGCAGCTCGGCCTCGTAGCGCCGGCGCACGCGCTGCACATAGCGGCTGTGCTCGGCGGATGCGGGGAACAGTGTGTTCATGGCCCTGTGCTAGATTGCCTGCCGGCCGGTTTCCACGTGCCCCCAGCCAACGTGTCTGACTTCCTCTCGGCCGCCCTCCACCACTGCACCCGTGCCTCGCGCCGGCCCTTGCGCCTGTGCTGGCACACCCTGCGCTGGCTGCTGCTGGCCCTGGCCCTGGTGTGGGCGCTGGGGGGGGTGGCGTGGTCGGTCTTGCACTGGGCCATTCTCCCGCACGCCAATGACTGGCGCCCCTGGCTGGAAAAGGAAGCCTCAAAGGCTTTAGGGGTAGAGCTGCGCGTCGGCCGCATCACGGTCGAATCCGGGGGCTGGATGCCGCGCATGGAGCTGGGCGACGTGAGCGTGCTGGACACCGCCGGCCGCCCGGCGCTGCGGCTGCCGCGCGTGGCGGCGGTGCTGTCGGCCCAATCGCTGCTGGTGCTGCAGCCGCGCTTCTCGCAGCTGCTGGTGGACGCCCCCGAACTCATCATCCGCCGCGACCCCCAGGGCCGCATCTTCATCGCCGGCCTCGGGCTGGACGACGCCGAGAAGACCGACGCGGGCACCACCGAGGCCGGCATGGACTGGCTGTTCAGCCAGTCCGAGCTCGCCATCGTCAATGGCCGCGTGCGCTGGGTGGACGAAAAGCGCGCCGATGCGCGCCCGCTGGAGCTGTCGGGCCTGAACTTCATCATGCGCAACGGCCTGCGCCGCCACGCGCTGCGGCTGGACGCCACGCCCCCCGCCGACTGGGGCCAGCGCTTCACGCTGCGCGGCCAGTTCACGCAGAGCCTGCTCAAGCGCCCGGGCGAGTTCCAGCACTGGAGCGGCCAGCTCTACGCCGAGCTGCCGCGGGCCGACCTGAGCCAGCTGCGCCGGCACGTGGACCTGCCTTTCCAGCTCAGCGAGGGTGATGGGGCGGTGCGCGCCTGGGGCCAGATCAAGGACGGCCAGCCCATGGCCGCCACGCTGGATCTGGCGCTGCGCGCGGTGCGGCTGCGCTTGCTCGAATCTGCCCCGGAGCTGAACCTGGACCACATCGAGGGCCGGCTGGACCTGGCCCGCGCCAAGGACAAGCTCAGCCTGCAGGCGCACCAGCTCGGCTTCGTCAGCCGGGACAACGACGGCAGCGTCGTGGCCTGGCCGCGTTCCGACTGGGGCGTGAGCCTGCAGCTGGGCAAGGCCGCCAACCACGAGGAGCAGGTGCTGGGCGGCGAGGTGAACGCGCAGCGCCTGGATTTCGCGCTGATGGCCCAGATCGGCCAGCGCCTGCCGCTGGGCGAGCGGGCGCACCAGCTGCTCACCGAGCTGGAGCCGCGCGGCGTGCTGACGGCGCTGAGCGGCCAGTGGCAGGGCACGCTGGACGCACCGCGCAGCTACCGCGTCAAGGCCCAGCTCGACGGGCTGGGCGTGGCCGCCAAGCCGTCCGAGCAGCCGGGCCGCATCGGCCGCCCCGGGCTGCGCGGTGCCAGCCTGGAGCTGGACGCCAACGAGCGCGGCGGCGTGGCCAGGCTCGCGGTGCACGACGGCGAGGTGGAGCTGCCGGGCCTGTTTGAAGACCCGCGGCTGCCCATCACGCGGCTGGCCACGCAACTGAGCTGGCAGCTCCCGCCGGCCGGCGGCAAGACCCCGGGCGACGTGGAGCTGCGCCTGCGCGACCTGCAGCTGCAGACGCCCGACCTCAGCGGTGAGTTCGACGTGGCCTGGCGCCGCCCGGCTGGCGCCACCACGCCGGGCTTCCTGGACCTGAGCGGCCGCGTGCCGCGCGTGGACGCCACCCGCGTGGCCCGTTACATCCCGCAAGGCCTGCCGGCGACGCGCAGCTACGTGTCGCGCGCCATCCTGGGCGGCGAGGCGCGCAACACCAGCGTGCGCATCAAGGGCGAGCTGGCAGAGTTCCCGTTCGAAGCACCCAAGTCCGGCGGTATCTTCCGCGTCGCCACCCAGGCCCAGGGCGTGACGCTGGCCTACGTGCCACCCAGCGACGTGGGCGCGAACTGGCCCGTGATGGAAGCCGTGAACGCCGAGCTGGTGTTCGAGCGTGCCGGCATGGCCATCAAGGACGGCCATGCCCGGATGCTGGGCTACGAGTTGAGTGGTGTGAATGGCGGCATCAAGGATCTGCACCACGGGCGGCTGCTCCAGCTCGACGGCAGCGGCCGTGGCGCCGGTGCCGACCTGCTGCGCTTCGTGCGCGCCTCGCCCCTGGACGACTGGCTGGGCCACGCCCTCGGCACGACGGTGGCCCAGGGGCCGGCCGGGCTGAAGCTGGGCATCGCCATCCCGCTGGATGACGTGAACCAGACGTCCGTCAAGGGACAGCTCCAGCTGGGCGGTGTGGACCTCCGGTTGCGCCCGGAGCTGCCCGCCCTGGCCGGTGCGCGAGGTCGCATCGACTTCGACCGCAAGGGCCTGCAGCTGGCTGGCATGACGGCGCGGCTGCTGGGGGGTGATGCGGCCCTCGAAGGCGGCACGCTCCGCGACGGCGGCCTGCGTTTCTCGGTGCAGGGCCAGGCCACCGCCGAGGGCCTGCGTCGCGCCACCGAGCTGGGCGCTGTGGCGCGGCTGGCGCAGGCGGCCAGCGGCCAGGCGGCTTACCGCTTCCAGCTGGCCATCCCGCCCGGTGGCCAGAGCGAACTCAGCGTGAGCAGCAACCTGCAAGGCCTGGCGCTGGACCTGCCCGCCCCCGGCCGAAAGGAGGCTGACGCGGCACTGCCCCTGCGCCTGCTGATGACGCCCACCACCCCCGGGCGCGACGAGCTCCGGCTGGAGGTGGGCGGCAGCGCCGCCCCCCTGCTGCAGGCGCAGTTGCAGCGCGACATCTCCGGCGCCACCTCGCAGGTGCTGCGCGGCGCCCTGGCCGTGCAGGACAAGCTGCCCGCCTTGCCTGCCAGCGGCGTGCTGCTGCAGGTGAACGTGGCTGTGCTGGATTTGGACGCCTGGCAACAGCGCCTGGGGGCGCTGGCGGGCGGTGGCGGCGGCAGCGCGAGCGACGGCGACGATGCCGGCCTGCTGCCCAGCCAGATCGCACTGCGCAGCCAGAGCCTCAAGGTGGCCGGCCGCCAGCTCGGGCGCGTGTCTGCCCAGGTGGCGCGGGAGGGGCCCCACTGGCGGCTGAACGTCGATGCCGAGCAGATCGCCGGTCGCATCGAACTCAAGGGCGTGCGCAACGGCCGCATGGAGGCCGTGCAGGCCCGGTTGACGCGCCTGTCGCTCCCCCGCCAGGAGGCGGATTCGGTCAGCGAGCTCATCGACCCGGGCAAGGCCGACGCCGCCAGCGGCCCGCTGCCGTCGCTGGACATCGAGGTGGACGACTTCGAGCTGCGCGGCAAGCGCCTGGGCCGGCTGGAAGTGCTGGCGCAGGCCCCGGCTGCGGCCCGTGACTGGAAGCTGGAGAAGCTGCAGATCCAGTCGCCCGAGGCCACGCTGCACGCCAGCGGCCGCTGGGGGGGCGATGTGGCCCAGAAGCGCCGCACCCAGCTCGACTGGAAGCTCGACATCGCCGACGCCGGCAAGCTGCTGGAGCGCCTGGGCCAGGGCCAGGTGCTGCGCGGCGGCAAGGGCCATCTGGCCGGCCAGGTGGGCTGGGACGGCTCGCCGCTGGCGCCGCACTACCCCAGCATGGCCGGGTCGCTGAACGTGCAGCTGGACACCGGCACCTTCCTCAAGGCCGAGCCCGGCGTGGGGCGCCTGCTGGGCGTGCTCAGCCTGCAGTCCCTGCCGCGCCGCCTGCTGCTGGACTTCCGCGACGTGTTCTCCGAGGGCTTCACCTTCGACGGCGTGACCGGCGACGTCAAGATTGCCGCCGGTGTGGCCAGGAGCGACAACATCCGCATCCGCGGCTTGCAGGCGGCCGTGCTGGTGGACGGCAGCACCGACCTGGCCGCCGAGACGCAGAAGCTGCGCGTGGTCGTCGTGCCCGAGGTGTCGGCCGGTGGCGCCTCGCTGGCCTACGCGGCCATCAACCCCGCCATTGCGCTGGGGGCCTTCGTGGCGCAGCTCATCCTGAGCCGGCCGGTGGCGGCCGCCAACACGCGCGAGTTCCAGATCACCGGCACCTGGGACGACCCCAAGGTGGACAAGGCCGAGGCGCTCGTGCCCAAGGCGGCCAGCGCGCCCTGACTCGCCGGCCGGTCGGCCGGCGCATTGCCTGCCGGCCTCGTTAGCATGCGGGCCATGAAAGTCGCTGCCCTCCAGATGGTCTCCGGCCCCGACGTGGCCGCCAACCTCGCCACCGCCCGCCGCCTGCTGGAGGCCGCCGCCGCGCAGGGTGCCCGGCTGGCCGCGCTGCCCGAGTATTTCTGCCTCATCGGCATGAAGGATGCCGACAAGCTGGCCATCGCTGAAGACCTCGGCCACGGCCCCATCCAGCAACTGCTGGCCACGGCGGCACGCGAGCTGGGGCTGTGGGTGATCGGCGGCACGCTGCCGCTGCGCACCGCCACGCCCGACCGCGTGCGCAACACCACGCTGGTGTTCTCCCCCACCGGCGAGTGCGTGGCGCGCTACGACAAGATCCACCTCTTCGCCTTCGACAACGGCCGCGAAAGCTACGACGAGGGCCGTGTGCTGGAGGCCGGCAGCGAGCCGGCGGGTTTCAACGCCGAGGGCGTGAACGTGGGCCTGTCGGTCTGCTACGACCTGCGCTTCCCCGAGCTGTACCGCCGCTACGCACCCTGTGACCTCATCGCCGTGCCGGCCGCGTTCACGCACACCACGGGCGAGCAGCACTGGGAGCTGCTGCTGCGCGCCCGCGCGGTGGAGAACCAGTGCTACGTCATCGCCCCGGCCCAGGGCGGCACGCACGCCAACGGCCGCCGCACCTGGGGCCACAGCATGGTGGTGGACCCGTGGGGCCAGGTGCTTTCCGTGCAGCCCGAGGGCGAGGGCGTGGCGCTGGCCGAGGTGGACCCGGCACGGCTGGCGCAGGTGCGCGAGCAGCTGCCGGCCCTGGCGCACCGCAGGCTCTGAGCGAAGGACCTCTCATGACCGACCCCTGCGCCAGCCGCCACACGGCCTGGCTTGTGGGAGCGCTGGTGGCGCTCTCGCTGTTCGGCAACTTCTACGTCTACGACTCCGTCGGCCCTGTGGCCGACCTGCTGCAGCAGCAGCGCGGGTTCAGCGACACGCAAGTGGGCTTGCTCAATGCCATCTACAACCTGCCCAACATCCTGCTCATCCTGGTGGGCGGCGTGCTGGTGGACCGCTTCGGCGCCGCGCGCATGACACTCATCACCGCCGGTGTCTGCCTGGCCGGCGCGCTGCTCACGGCGTTCAGCCCGCACTTCGCCGGCATGGCCGCTGGCCGGCTGCTCTACGGCATCGGCGCAGAGACATTCAACATCGCCACGCTGGCCGCGCTGGCCCAGTACTTCGCGAGCGGCAGCATCGCGTTCGTCATGGGCCTCACCTTGGCCATCGGGCGCTTGGGCTCGTACAGCGCCGACATGTCACCCACCTGGTTCACCACCGCCTACGCCCAGGGCTGGCAGCCGCCGTTGGTCATCGCGGCGGCCGTGGCGGCCACATCCTTCGCTGCGGCGGCGGCTTATTGGGCGGTGGACCGCCGTCAGGCCGGCCCGCGTGCCGCGGTGCCAGTGGCTGAGCGCTTCGTGCTGCGGGACCTGCTGCACTTCGGTACCGCCTACTGGTACCTGCTGGCGCTGTGCGTGCTGTGGTACTCGGTCATCCTGGCGTTCCGCAGCACCTTCTCCATCAAGTACTTCCAGCATGTCCACGGGCTGGATCTGGCGGCGGCGGGCGAGATGAACAGCTACGTCTTCCTGGCTGCCGTGTTCGCCACGCCGGCCTTTGGCTGGCTGTGCGACCGCCTGGGCCGCTACGCGCCCTTCCTGGCGCTGGGTGCCGTCTTGCTGCCAGTGGCGTTGGCCGTGCTGGCCTTGACGCCCTGGAGCCTGTGGGCGTCCACCGCCCTCATCGGCGTGAGCTTCTCGCTGGTGCCGGCCGTCATGTGGCCGCTGACCAGCCGCCTGGTGGCGCCCGCGCGGTTCGGCACGGCCATCGGGCTGATGTGGGTGGCACAGAACGCGGGTGTCGGCGGGGCCAATCTCGTGGCGGGCTGGTTGAACGACCGGTTCGCCGCCAGCGCCGCAAACCCGGCGGGCTACGGGCCGATGATGGCCTTCTTCGGCGCCGCCAGCGTGGCGGGCTTCGTCTGTGCGTTGCTGCTGTGGGTCACGGCCGGACAACGCCGGCACGAGCAGGCGGCCGGCGCTACGGCCTGAGCGCCACCAGGTCGCGCAACATCGCGTCGATGTTGGCGCGCAGCGCCCGTTCGTTGGCGATGCGCAACCGTTCGTTGGGCGACAGGATGGCCTCGCCCAGGCGTGCGTCGTCAGTGTTGGCGATGCGGCGCTGGTAGACGATGCGGTCGTCATTGTTGTGGTCCACCAGGGTGTAGCGCACGGCCACGCCCACGGTCACGCCCACGACCGGGATCAGGGGCTGGTCCAGCTGCACCAGCTCCGCCTGCAGCTCGAAGCGGGCGGCCGGCACCGGCGCGAGCGCCTTCATGCCCACGGCGTAGGTGGATTCCTCCAGCGCCTGCTGCAACGCCACGGCGCTGACCTTGGAGCCCCACCAGCGGCCGGTCTCCTGGCCCCCTTTCACGGCGGCCACCGCCACGTGGGCCTTGAGCACGTCCGGCACCCAGCCCCGGATCTGCAACGCATCGGCCGGCGTCACGACCATGGGCAGCGGCTGGCTGGGCGCGCCGCAGCCGGCCAGCACCAGGCTCAGGAGGGCAGCGGGAAGGGGGGCGAATCGACGCATAGGCCGTGAATGCTAGGCGGCACCCGCGCGCAGCGGTGCCTGCAAAAGCAGGGCTGGCGCCCGCCAGTTCATCGCACGTTCAGCGTGTACGTCACCGCCTGCGACAGGCCGGGCAGGATGCCACCGAAGTTGAGCGTGTAGCGGCCCGGCTTGAGCGGCCCGTAGGCCACGTAGTAACCGTTGCCGGCGGCGGGCGCGTCGTCCTGCGGGGCCACGAGGAAGCAGCCGCGCGAGGCCTGGCGGTGGGCCTCCAGGCCGGCGTGGCGCTTGCCGTTCACGTCCAGCACCAGCGCGGCGGGGGCGTCGGTTTCCTCCTCGGCGCGCAGCATCAGCGAGGCGCAGGCCTCGCGTTCGTCATCGGGCGGGAAGGCGATGAAGTTCACCAGTGGGAAGAACAGCGTCTTGCCCGCCGGCACCCGGCAGCTGCGCACGGCGCGGCGCGAACCGTAGGTGCCTGCCAGGAACCACACCGGGCCGGACTGGCCCAGGGCGCAGCGGCTGCCGTCCGGGTCGGTCACCGGGCTGTCCTCCTCCTCGAACGACAAGGCCCAGTGCCACCAGCGTTTGGACCATTCCTCCTGGGTGGCACCGGCAATGGCGCGGCCCGGCGGGATGAGCTGGGCGTGGGCAGGCAGGGCGGCGGCCCACAGCAGGGCCAGGGCCAGGGAAGGCGCGAGGGACATTCAGCTTCCAAACATCATGCGGTGGGCCAGCGCGCGCTTCAGCGGCGTGGCCAGTTCCAGGCCAGCCAGCGCCAGGCCGCGCAGCGCGGGCAGGCCCGGCAGGCGCCAGGCGAAGCTGCGGGCGAGGAAGTCGGTGGCGGCGATCATGGGCCAGCGGTCGGGCGCGCGCTGCCACTCGATGCAGGCCAGCGCGGCGTCCAGCGGCTGGCCGGTCTCAGCCGCTTCACGCAGCGCATCCACCAGCGCCTGCGCGTCGCGCAGGCCCAGGTTCAGGCCCTGGCCGGCCACCGGGTGCAGTGTCTGCGCCGCGTTGCCGATGCGCAGCGCGCGGCCCTGCAGCAGCCGGGTCTCGGCGTTCAGGCCCAGCGGGAAGCGCTTCAGCGGCGAGATGCCGGTGAGCGTGCCCGCCACGGCGGGCAGCTGCTGCTGGATGACGGTGAGGCGCTGGGCGTCGGTCAGCGAGGCGATGTCGTCCTCGGCCTGGGGCAGGCACCACACCAGCGCGGCGCGGGCGCCCTGGGCGTCGTCCGGCAGGGGCAGCAGGGCCAGCGGCCCGTTGCGGGTGAAGCGCTCGATGGCCAGGCCCTGCAGGCCCGGTGCCGCCAGGCGCACGCTGCCCACCCAGGCGTTCTGGTGGTAATCGCTGCGGATGCGCTTGCGGTCCTGCTCGGCAAACACGCCGCCCTCGGCCACCACGGCGAGGTCGAAGCGGTCCACCACCGGGCCGTCGCCACAGTCCAGCTCCACGCCGCCCGCCACCGTGCGGATGGCGTGCACGGCGGTGCCGAAGCGGGTGAACAAGCGCCCGGGCGCGGCCTCCGCCAGGGTCAGCCAGCGCTGCTGCAGCGGCGCCACCAGCGCGCCGTAGGGCAGCACGGCACCGAGCTGGGGCAGGCCCTGCTCGGCCGCGCTGATGCGCACCTCGCCCGCGATGGGGGCGGGCGGTGCCTGGCTGATGTGCACGGTGCGTATGGCCTGGGCGCTCTCCGGCACCCAGGCCGAGAGGCGCTGCAGCAGCCGGATGCTGCCCAGGTTGAGCGCCAGCGTGCGGGCGTCGCCGCGCACGTCGCGGTCCAGCGGGCGGGTGTCGAACAGGTGGATGTCGGTGGCCCTCAGCCGCTCGGCAGCGAGCAGGGCGAGGGCGAGGCCGGCGGGGCCGGCGCCGATGACGGCGAGCTTCATGCCCTCAACGATAACTGGCGACGATGCGGGCCAGCGTGCCATCGGCCTGCATCGCGGCCAGGGCTGCGTCCAGCTGGGGCAGGGTCACGCTGCTGCGGGGCGACAGCGCGCAGGCCGTGCGCAACCGGGTCAGGATGACGGGCGGGTGCAGTTCCAGCGGCACCTCGCCACGGCGGCGCAGGTACTCGAAGCTGACCCGGCCGACGATGGCGTGGTCGATGCGGCCCAGCGCCAGCTTGCGCAGGTTGGCCACGAGGTTGGGGGCGTCGTCGCGCACGAAGCTGGAGCCCAGCGTAGCCTCCACCTCCGGGTAGTGGAAGCCCCCCACGGTGCCGACGGGCAGGCCGGACACGTCTGGCAGCTGGGCGGCTGCAGGCCGGCGTGCCGCCGTGATGAGCAGGTCGGCATCCTCCATGTAGGCACGGCTCCAGCGCAGCGGTCCGGGCAGCCAGCTGGGCATGTAGTTGCAGATGAGGTCTGCGCCCTGGCCTTCGCTCAGGATCTGCGCGACGCGACGGCGCGGCACCAGCCGGAAGCGCACGCTGCGGCCCAGGCGCTGGCCGATCTCCTGGGCGAGGTTGACCTGCATCCCGTTCACCGCCCGGCCCTCGTGGAACTGGGCCTGCGGCATCTCGATGCTGCCGTCGATCAGCACGTGCAGGGCGGCGCCTTCGGCGCGTGCCAGGCCAGCACCCACCAGGACAGACAGCAGCAAGCCGCGTCGCAAAAGGCGCGCAAGCAGTTTCAAAATTCTCATCCCTTTGGTCGCGGCGCCGCGCGGCGCGTCCGGGGGCATTGTGGCCATGCCCGGCAGCCAGGGCCGGCTCGCGCTTAAGCTGTGGCTTTTGTGCACCTCAGCTCCCAGGACTCCACCATGCAATACCGCCGCCTCGGCCATGCCGGCCTCCAGGTTTCCGAACTCTCGCTCGGCTCCTGGGTCACGTACCACAACCAGGTCGACACCAAGGCCGCCACGGAGATGCTCGCCGCCGCCTTCGATGCGGGCGTGAACTTCTTCGACAACGCCGAGGTCTACGCCCAGGGCGAGAGCGAGGTGGTCATGGGCCAGGCCTTCAAGGCGCTGGGCTGGAACCGGTTGGACTACATCGTCTCCAGCAAGTTTTTCTGGGGCCTGCAGCGCGACGGCGTGACGGTGAACCGCAAGGACACGCTCAACCGCAAGTACCTGATGCAGGCCGTGGACGGCTCGCTCAAGCGCATGCAGCTCGAGCACCTGGACCTCATCTACTGCCACCGCCCGGACCCGAACACGCCCATCGAGGAAACGGTCTGGGCCATGAGCGACATCATCCGCCAGGGCAAGGCGCTGTACTGGGGCACCAGCGAGTGGAGCGCGGCCGACATCCGCGCCGCGTGGGACATCGCTGACCGCCACCATCTGCACAAGCCCGTGGTGGAGCAGCCGCAGTACCACCTCTTCCACCGCAAGCGCGTGGAGCAGGAGTACGCCCGGCTCTACGAAGACATCGGCCTGGGCCTCACCACCTGGAGCCCGCTGGCCTCGGGCCTGCTGACCGGCAAGTACCGCAGTGGCATCCCGGAGGGCAGCCGGGGTGCGCTGGAGAACATGAGCTGGATGCGCGAGCAGCTGCAGGACAAGGCCCGCAACGATGCCGTCGGCCAGCTGGCCGAAATCGCCGCCGAGCTGGGCTGCAACACCGCGCAACTGGCCATTGCCTGGGCCAACCGCAACCCGCGCGTGTCCACCGTCATCCTGGGTGCGAGCCGCCTGGAGCAGCTGCATGACAACCTCGGTGCGTTGGCCGTGACCCCGAAGCTCACCCCTGAGGTGGTGGCGCGCATCGAGGCCATCAGCGCACCGCTGGCGCGCTGAGCTTCGTCAGGGTGTGCGGTGGCCTGACACGGGCACCCACACCCGGAAGCGCGTGCCCTCGCCGGGGGCCGACTGCACGTCGATGCGCCCGCCGTGCTTCTGCACGATGGAGAACGCCATCGACAGCCCCAGGCCCGTGCCCTGGCCGACAGGCTTGGTGATGTAGAACGGCTCGAAGATCCGGCGCTGGACCTCGGGCGGCATGCCGCAGCCGTCATCTGCCACCTCCACCCAGGCCCAGTCGCGCTCGTCCTGGGCCTGCACGCCGGTGGACAGCGTGATGACCCCGCGCCGGTCGGCGGGCATGGCATGGGCCGCGTTCATGATGAGGTTCATGAAGACCTGGTTGAGCTGGCCGGCCAGGCAGCGCACGGGTGGCAGCGCACCGTAGTCGCGCTGCACCTTGGCGCGGTATTTCACCTCGTTCATCACCACGTTGAGGGTGGACTCCAGGCCGGCGTTGAGGTCGGCGTCCTGCCAGTCGGCGTGGTCCACGCGGGAGAAGTCCTTCAAGTCCTGCACGATCTTGCGCACGCGGGACAGGCCATCCTCGCTGTCATCGAGCAGGGAGGGCAGGTCTTCGGCGATGAAGTCCAGGTCGGCGGCCTGCTGAAGCTCGGCCAGTTCGATGTCGTCGGGCGCGGGGTTGCGCGCGACGTAGGCCTGCGTCAGTTCGAGCAGCCGCTCGGCGTAGCGCCGCAGTGTGCCAAGGTTGGAGTTGACGAAGCTGATCGGGTTGTTGATCTCGTGCGCCACGCCCGCGGCCAGTTGGCCGATGGAGGCCATCTTTTCGGACTGCAGCAGCTGGTTCTGCGCCTCCTCGAGCCGTGCATTGGTCTCCTGGATGTTGCGGTAGTTGTTGACCAGCTCCTCCTGCGCACGCATGACCTCGCTGTGGTCCTGCAGCAGCCACCACATGCCCGGCGTGTTGCCGGCGGGGTTGGAGGCGTAGGCGATCAGCTGCACCCAGATGCGTCGGCCGGTCCAGGTGCGCAGCGACATCTCGTGGATCAACGAGGTGTTGGCCCGCGGGGCGTGGTTGGCCATGCGGCCGAGGTCGTGGAAGTCTGCGTCGTCCAGGAAAAAGCGCCGCAGGCGCAGTTTGCCCACCGCCACATGGGCAGGCAGTTCCAGGATCTCCGCGAACTTCTTGTTGCTGCGGGTGATGCGCATCTCCCGCGTGGTGACGATGCCCACCGACGCGTTTTCCAGGAAGGCTTCCAGCTCCCTGTGCGTGAGGCGCAGTTCGGCCGTGCGCTGTGCGACGGTGGACTCCAGTTCGGCCTGGTGCTGGCGCAGCTGCTCCTCCGCCTCGTGGCGCATGGTGACGTCCTGCAGCGTTTCGATGGCGCCCATCACCTGGCCCCCGATGCCGCGCAGGGGTGCTGCCGTCACGCACAACCAGCGTCCACGGGGGCCCAGTTGGGGGAAGAAACCTTCGTAGGCGAAGCTGTCGGCCAGCAGGGGCGAGCGCTGCAGGCCCGCGCCGTAGTGCCGCGTGCCGTCGGTTTCCACCCGGCCGTCCACGATCAGCTCGGCCAGCGTGGGCTTCGTTTCGGCATGGAAGGCCCGCCAGGTTTGCGCGCCGCCCAGCATCCGCGATGCCGGGCGGCCTGTGAGCTGGCCACGGGGCCGTTCTCGACGATCTGGTACGTCACCCGGCCGACTTCCAGCAGGCTGTTCTGGACGTGCCGCATGTCGCTGAGGTCCTGGCAGGTCAGCAGCACCAGGGGCGGCTCGCCGGCTGCGGCGTGCAGGCGGCGTGTCGTGATCTCCAGGTGACGGTGCGTGCCGCTGGCGCTCACGGCTTCGATCTCGAAGGCGGGCAGGGCGTCCGTGCTTTCCAGGCAGCGCCGGCCGTACTCTCGCAGCATGGGCTGTTGAGCGGGGGCGGCCCAGGCCTCGGGCGCGAGCTGCAGCAGGCCCTGCGCGCCGCACCCCAGCAGGCGCAGCATGGCATCGTTGGCGAAGACGATGCACTCGCCATCGTGGGCCATCAGGGGCGCGCTCACCGCTTCCAGGCCAGCACGCACACCAGCGGGCAGGCGCCGGGCGGTGCGAGGCTGGGCGAGCGCGTCCATCACCAGATGGTGTGGCAGCCGGTGGGGTCGAGCACGTAGGCGCCGTCGCTGCTCCACTGCACGCGCGTGATGCCGGGTTCCATGCGCTCGAGGCGGCGGCGCTCGATCTCCTGGGGGGGCAGTTCGCCGCGCGCCAGGCGCTGCTGCTCGGCCAGCAGCTCCGTCTCCACCGCCTGCCGGTGTTCGCACAGCTCCTGGTGCACGGCGGTCAGCAGTTCGGCCTGGCTCCAGGGCTTGGACATGAAGCGCGAGACACGCGCCGTGTTGATGGCTTCGGTCAGCCCTTCGACATCGGCATGGGCCGACAGGATGAAGCGCCGGCAGTCGGGCTGCACCTCCCGCAGCGCGGCCAGGAACTGCACGCCGTTCATGCCGGGCATGCGGAAGTCGCTGATGGCCAGCGCGAAGGTCTGCTCATGTGCGCGTGCCAGGGCCTCCCGGGGGTCCGTGAAGACCTCTGTGCGCAGGGCCGGCCACAGGCCGTCGCTCACGCCGGCGCGCAACGCCCGCGCCAGGGCGTGGAGGATGGCGGGCTCGTCGTCGACGAGCAGGATGTTGGGCGGTTTCATCGGGTGGGTTCCTGCGCAGCGGTGGAGGAGGTCTGGCCTTTGGGCAGATCGGTGCGGATGAAGAAGCTCACGTTCAGGCTCTCGCGGCGCACGAGGTCCGTCAGCGTCTTGATGACGGTGGCGTCGAACATGTAGCCCTTGGACGGCAGCAGCGTGCCGCGTGGGCTGATGAGGTCTCGCGCCATCACCATGCCGGGCCGCAGCTCGTCCACGCCCAACTGCACCATGGGGGGCTCCTCGGCCTTGGCATCCGCCATCACCTGCCGGAAGGCCTGGATCACCGGGGCGGCGTAATGCGAGCCCGAGACCTCGAGGATGGCCGCCTGTGCCTCCTCGGGCGAGTAGCGCTTTTCCGCCAGGCGGCCGGCCATCAGGCCCTCGTAGGTGGCAGCCAGGCCGATGAGCTGGGCCTGCAGCGGCACGTCGTTGCCGCTGAGGCCATCCGGGTAGCCTCGCCCGTCCACGCGCTCCTGGTGCTGGCGCACCAGCAGGGCCACGGTGCGCAGGTCGTTCAGCGGCATCAGCGCCGCTTCGGCCATCAATGGGTGGCGGCAGTAGCGCTGGTGCTCCGCGTCGGTCATGGCCGAGAAGGGTTTGCGCAGCATGCTGTCGGGCAGGCCGATCTTGCCCACCTCGCACAGCAGGCCGGCGGCATAGCAGTCGTTGCGCTGCGCTTCGCTCATGTCCAGCTTCTTGGCCAGGCGTTGCGAGAGCTGACCGATGCGCTCCGAGAACCCGGGCTGGCTGCCTTCGCGCAGCTCCAGCAGGCCGGCGAAGATCTTGATGGACAGCATGAAGTTGGACTGCAGCTTGGCGAAGGCTGCCCCGAGCATGTCGTTCACCTGGGAGAGCTCGGCCTTTTCCAGCTGGGCATTGGCGTGCTCCAACTGGTGGTTCACGTCGTCCAGCTGGGTGTTGGTCGCCTGCAGCAGCGCATGCCGTTCGGCCGTCACCTTCTGCAGCAGCTTGTTCTCCTGCGCCAGGCGGTGGCGGTCCAGCGCCTCCCGCAGGCTCAGCATGAGGTCCTGGTCGTCCCAGGGCTTGGCGATGTAGCGGTGGATCTCGCCCTGGTTGATGGCGGCAATGGTGGAGCTGATGTCTGCATAGCCGGTCAGCAGCAGCCGCATCGCTTCGGGCCAGCGCTGGCGCACGATCTGCAGCAGTTGTGCGCCATCCATCTGTGGCATGCGCATGTCCGACATCACCAGGTCGACGCCCTCGTTCTCCAGGATCTCGATGGCCGCCGCGCCGCTTTCCGCCAGCAGGATGCGGTGTCCCAGGGGGCGCAACAGTCGCCGCAACGCGCTGCGCACGGCGGGCTCGTCGTCCACGAGCAGCAGCGTGGCCGGTGCAGGCGCCGGCGGTGCCGGCTTGGCAAACGGGGCAGGGGGAGCAAGAGGCGGTTCCATGAAAAGCTCCGGCGGCTTCGGTGCACAGGGCGACGGTTCAAGGCTGTGACCCGCAGTTTGCTCTCAAATGATAGAAACGACCTCGTTTAAATGATAGAAATACTCCAGCCTGCCGAGTAAATCACGCTTCTTTGCCGGTCGGCGTGTGCGAGCTTGGTGAGTTTTTCCCTGACGGCCGGTGCCCGCCTGTCGGCCGGACGGCGTGGCCGAGAATGCCGGCCATGTGGTCGTCCATGACAAGAGGGTGTGCATCCCTGCTGCTGGCCCTCGGGTGGGTGGCTGCGGCGCAGGCTGTGGTGCCGCGTTTCGAGCCCATCGGCGAACCCGGTGTGGTGAGGGACAACGTTGTCTCCGCCCTCGCGCTGGATGTGCGCGGCCTGCTCTGGGCCGGCTCGCCCGAAGGCCTGCTGCGCTTCGACGGCTACGCCTTCCGCCGCTACCCGTTGAGCGGCCCGGACGGCCGGCTGCTGCCTGAACAGTTCGTGCGCTCGGTGCTGCCCGACCCGCGCGGCTGGATCTGGGTGGCCGCCGGCAACAGTGGCCTGGTGCGCATGGACGTGGCCACCGGCCGCTGGGACCGCTGGGCGCGGGACGGCAAATCCGCCGACGACACCGCCCCCGCCGCCAACACCGTGCGCACCCTGGCGCTGGAGAAGGACGGCACGCTGTGGATCGGCGGCAGCGGTGGCCTGGACCGTTTCGACGTGAAGACCCAGCGCTTCACCCACCACCGCGGCCTGGACGACGGCCTGCCCGACACCCGCGTGCAGAGCCTGCTCGTCGACCGCCAGGGCACGCTCTGGATCGGCACCTGGCGCGGCTTGGCCCGCAAGGCGCCCGACGGTCCCATCGAAGCCCTGGACGTGGGCCTGGGCGACCAGCTCATCACCCTCATCAGCGAGGCCCTGGACGGCCGCATCATCGTCGGCACGGCCCAGGGCCGGCTGCGCGCGCTGTCGGCCCAGGGGCAGCCGCTGCCCTTCAGCCCCGGTGCGCAGCCCGGTGCCACGTCGGGTGTGTGGCCTGTCATGGCCATGGCCCAGCCCGATGCCGACGAGCTCTGGTTCGGCGACGCCTCCGGCCTGTCGCGCCGCCGCGCCACCGACGGGGCCCTCATCGAGCGCCTGCCCGCCAACGGCTCCGGCGCCGGCACAGCCCCGCGCAGCGACGTGCGCGCCCTGTTGCGCGACCCCTCCGGCACACTTTGGGCCGGCAGCTACGGCGGCGGCCTGATGCGCCATGTGCCGCCGCTGCCGGGGCTGTCCATGCTGCGCGAAGCCATGGCTGCCGCCTCTGGCGGGCTGGACGTGCGCAGCATGCTGCAACTGGACAACGGCGAGATCTGGCTCGGCACGCTGGCCGGCGGCATCGAGCGGCGCGACCGCCACCTGCAGCCGCTGGGCCTCATCACCCCGACCGGTGGCGCCACCGGTGGCCTGCCGCCCGGTCGCATCAACGCGCTGGGGCAGAGCAAGGACGGCGCCGTCTGGGTGGCCGTCGACACCCAGGTGCTGCGCTTCGACACCCAGGGCCGCTGGAAAGAAACCCTGCGCAGCGGCAACGCCGTGCCCCGGCGCTTCCAGGCCACCGAGGACGGCTCCCTCTGGATCGCCACGCTGGACGGCGTCATGCGCTGGCGACCCGGCAAGCCCGGCATGCGTCCCATCCCCACCGGGGGGCTGGTGGGCGGCACCGGCGAAGTGAACGCCTTTGCCCTGCTGCCCGACGGCAGCCTCTGGGCTGGCGGCGCGGCCGGCCTGCTGCGCATGGCCAAGCCCGGGGCCGATGAGCCCGTGGCCGAATGGGTGGAAGCCACCGGCCTCACCGGCCAGACCGTGCTCGGCATGGCCGTCGACCTTGCCGGGCGCCTGTGGGTGGACACCGGCACCGGCCTGCACCGCCTGCTGCAGAGCGACGGCAACAAGGCCCGCTTCGAGTTCGTGCGCGCCTCCGACGTGGGCGGCGCCTTCGGCGCGAACCTGCTGTTCGACAAGCAGGGCCGCATCTGGTCCCAGCGCAACGTCTACGACCCGCGCAGCGGCGAACGCCGCGAGCTGGGCGCGGCCGACGGTGCCGACCTCGGCACCGGCTGGTTCCGCAGCTACGCCAAGCTCGACGACGGCCGCATGCTCTTTGGCGGCGCACGCGGCCTGCTCGTCATCGACCCCGAACGCTTCGCACCCTGGACGTACAAGCCCCCGCTCGTCGTCTCCGAACTGCGCGTGGACGGTGAGGAGCGCCCCCTGCCCGAAGGTGGCCCCATCGTGCTGGCCCCCGGCCAGCGCAGCCTGAGCCTCGCCTTCGCCTCGCTGGACTACAGCCAGCCCGGGCGCAACCGCTACCGCTACCGGCTGGAGGGCCTGGACGCCGGCTGGATCGACGCCGGCGCCCTGGGCCGCTCGGCCGCCTACACCAACCTCGCGCCAGGCAGCTACACGCTGCGCGTGCAGGGCAGCAACCGCGACGGCGCCTGGAGTCCCAGCGAGCTGAAGATCGCCGTCGACGTGCGTGCGGCCTGGTGGCAGACGCGCTGGGCCCAGGCCCTGGTGGTGGTGGGGCTGGTGCTGCTGGTGGCCGCCATCGTCAACGCGCGCACCCGCCTGCTGCTGCGCCACCGCCGCATGCTGGAGCGTCGCGTGCATGAGCGCACCGAGGCACTGGAAGCTGCCACTGCCGCGCTCACCGCCAAGTCTCTCGAACTGGAGGAAGCCAGCCTCACCGACCCGCTCACCGGCCTGCGCAACCGGCGCTTCCTGGACCGCCAGATGCCCGCCGACGTGGCCCTCACCGTGCGTCACTACGAGGCCAGCGCCACCCACGGCCACGCCGAGCTGGAGAGCGAACAGGACCTGCTCTTCTTTCTCATCGACATCGACCACTTCAAGCGCATCAACGACGCCCATGGCCACATGGGCGGCGACGCCGTGCTCACCCAGATGCGCGGCCGGCTGGAGCAGGTCTTCCGTGCCACCGACTACCTCGTGCGCTGGGGTGGCGAAGAGTTCCTCATCGTTGCGCGTGGCACCCCGCGCAGCCGGGCCGCCGAGCTGGCCGAACGCGCCCGTCAGGCGGTGTCGGCCGAGCCCTTCGTGCTGGACGGTGGCCTGCAGGTGGCCCAGACCTGCTCGGTCGGCTTCAGTGCCTTCCCGTTGTGCACCCGCCTGCCGCGTGCGCTGGACTGGCACGCCGCCATCGACCTGGCCGACGCCGCGCTTTACGACGCCAAGGAAGGCGGCCGCAACGCCTGGGTGGGCCTTCTGGATGCCCGTGCCGAGGATGACGAGCTCCTGCGCCGCGACATGCGCCGGCCGCTGGATGCGTGGTCCGCACGGGGGCGGCTGACGCTGCGGCGGTCAGGGCGCATGGCCTGACGCACTGGCGCGGCGGCGGGGCTGCAACGCCTGTCCAACCGGGTTTGCTGGATACCACCCGTCCGACGCTGGCAGGCCCTGGGCCACTTGACTGAATCCGCCGGTGCTTGGTCGACGGCTTTCGACCCACAGCCGACGCCCACAACCATGAAAGCGGCTGTCCGGAGCTGCCATACGAAGTCGCAGACGGCCAGCAGACCCAGGGCCACCAGCGTGGCAAGCCTTTGGGCGAGAGGGTGATGGGGCTTCACGGGGTGCAGGTGAAGGGCAATCAGTACAGCCGGATTGCTGTGTCGAAAAGCCAGGTGCGGCGGATTTCGATCACGTCGTACTCGCGCGCCAGCGCGGGGGGGAAGGCCGGGTAGTTGGCCTGGCCTTCGATGACGCGGCGGATGGCGTCGTCGAGGGCGGGCACGCCGCTGGAGCGGTAGAAGCTGATGGATTCCACCGTGCCGTCAGCGCGGATGGCCACCGTCACCAGCGGGTCGGTGTGGGGCTGCTTCACCAGTTCGCGCAGCCCGTCGAAGGCCTGGCCGAGCTGGATCTTGCGGGCCCAGGCTTCGGCGTACAGCACCATCTCGGCGTTCGCGTCGACGCGGCCGAACAGGCGGCCCCGGCGGGCGCTGCTCCAGGAGGAGGGCAGGTCCTTGCCCTGCGCCTGGCGGGCAGCGTCGCGCCGGGCCGCCTCTTCGTTGAGCTGCTGGCCGATGGCGCGCAGGCGGGCTTCGCGTTGCTCCTCGGCCGCTGCCGCGGCGGCCTTGGCGGCGGCGAGTTTGGCGGCTTCGGCGCGGGCGGTCTCCTGGCGTGCGGCTTCGGCTTGGGCCGCCGCGCGGCGAGCAGCATCCTGGCGCTCGGCCTCCAGGCGGGCCGCAGCCTGGCGCTGGGCGTCCTGGTGTTCGGCTTCCAGCCGTGCAGCCTCCGCTTTTGCGGCTTCCACCCGGGCGGCTTCAGCACGAGCCGCTGCCTTGCGCAGGGCCTCGGCTTTGGCGGCTTCCAGGCTGGCGGCCTCCTGCCGCGCTGCCTCAGCCCGGGCGACGTCCTGGCGTTCGGCTTCGGCCTGTGCAGCGGCGAGGCGTTCGGCCTGTTGCTGGGCTTGCAACTGCGCATCGCGCCGGGCACGGTCGAGTTGGGCGAGTTCGGCCGTGCGGGCCTCGCGGCTCAGCACCGTGTCGGTGGCAGCGCGCAGGCGGGTGATTTCGACCACCGGGCTGGAGGCGGCTCCAAAGGCCGCGATGACAGGCGCCGAGGCGGGCGGCAGCGGCGGCACGCTCCAGCGGGTGAGGGCCGGCTGTTCCACCGCGAGCACGGCGGTGGCGAGTGGCGCCACGGGGGTGGCAGGCGGTGTGTCGTCGGCGGGTGCGGGGCGTGGCGCGGGTGCGGTGGTGCCGGTGGGAACAGCTGGTTCGGGAGGCGTCTCCAGTGCGGGCTCGGGCCATGGGGGCTGGGGCGCCGGCGGGGGGGCGAGCAGCACCACGCGCAGGTCCGGCACTTCGGCACGGCGCGTCTGCCAGGGCAGGCTGAGGCCGGGCAGGCCCAGGCCGTCGCCACCGAAGGTGAGACTCAGCAGCAGGGCGTGAACCAGCAGCGACGCCAGCAGCGCCGGGGCCGGCCCGTGCCGGGGCGCACGCTGCGGCCAGGGCGGTGCGGGCAGCGCGTTGCAGGGGGCGGTGGACCAGCGGCTCAAGCCGCCACCGCCATGGGCACGCAGCGGCCACGGCCCCGCCTGGTGCGCAGTTGGTGGCGACGTGGACGTGGCGTGGACAGGCTTGGGAACCCCATGCGCGCATTGTCGTCAGCCGCGCGGGTGACCGGCACCGGGTTGCCCGCAGGTGGGGGCGCGATGCGTGTCGCACGGACCGCTGGGGGACAAGACAGCCCCCGCCGGCGGGCAGCAGAAGGGCACCGCTGAGCCGGCGGCCCTCACACGGCCGTGGGCAGCGGCTCGCCGCGCTGCAGCGCGTCCACGTTGGCGATGAAGTTCACCACCGTGGCGCGGATGGCCTGCGGCGACCAGCCGGCCACGTGCGGCGTGAGGATGACGTTCTCCAGCCCCAGCAGGGCTTGCGGCGGCTGGGGCTCGCCCTCGTAAACGTCCAGCGCCGCGCCAGCGATCTGCCCGCTGCGCAACGCGGCGGCCAGGGCGGCAGTGTCCACACAGGAGCCGCGCGCGATGTTCACCACGTGGCCGCCCGCGCCCAGCGCGGCCAGCATCTCGGCGTTGACGATGTGCGTGGTGCCCGCACCGCCGGGCGTGGCGACGACGAGGTCGTCTGCCCAGGTGGCCAGTGCGGCCACGCTGTCGAAGTACTTGGCGCTGCCCGCCAGGTCGCTCGGCCGGCGGTTGTGGTACCCGATCACCATGCCGAAGGCCGCCGCCCGCGCGGCGATCTTGCGCCCGATGCCACCCAGCCCGATGACGCCCAGGTGCCGGCCGCTGAAGTGGGGGTAGAGCGGCAGGGCGTCTCGCCACACGCCGGCCCGCAGCGCGGTGCCCTGGGCGGGCAGGGCGCGCACGCTGGCCAGCAGCAGGGCCAGGGTGTGGTCGGCCACGCAGTCGTCGTTGGTGCCGGCGCCGTTGCACACGGCCACGCCGCGCGCCCGGGCGGCGGC